>NZ_JBEBMH010000010.1:0-242140 GCF_040081985.1 Mesorhizobium yinganensis
TCGATCGCCTAACTCACCATTGCCATATCCTGGAGACCGGAAACGACAGCTTCCGCTTCAGGAACAGTTCGGCAAAACCCGTCAAACCCGCGAAGGAGAAAACCAAAAACTTGACCCCGACCTGACCCAGACCCATCATCCACCCGGGTCAGTTCTCAGTGGAAACCCCGGGTCAGTTCTTCGCGGAAATCAACAGGATCACCTGGTGCCGCATTACTTCGTCCACATCGGCGCGGGTTTCGCAGCCGATGAAATAGGCGTGGCCGATCTGATGCTCGCGATCGAAAAGATACTCGATCCGATCATTGATGGTCGCAAGGAGTATGGCTAGGTCGATCCCGTCGACCGGCTTGAGCAGTGACGGGTCCGGCATCAACTCGCGGAACTCGAACCGACGCCGGAGTGCGGTGTCGAGGAGCGCAATTGATCGGTCGGCGGTGTTCATGGTGCCGATTATGTGGAGGTTTGCGGGTACGCCGAACCTCGCATTGCTGTAAGGCAAGGTGAGTCGCATGCCCTCGTCCATCCCGAGGCGCTTGTTCGGCTCGATCAACGTGATGAGCTCACCGAACACTTTGGAGATGTTGGCGCGGTTGATCTCGTCGATGACGAGGACATGCTCCTCGGCGCTAGTCTCCGCCGCCTCGGCCATCTGGCGGAGGATGCCGGGCTGTGCCTTCAGGGTGAAGCCGACGCCATCGGTTAGCGGCTGAGGGCGCAGCCCCTCAACGAAATCTTCGTACGCGTAATTCTGGTGGAAGGTGACGAAGCCGATCTGCCCCTGACCCTTCAACTCCTCATAGGCTTGGCGTAGTTCCTGCCGTCGCACTGGGTCGTTCAGCAGCGCATCGTTGTCAGCAAGACCGCGGCACAAGCGTACCGCTTCGGCCATCGTGCGGTAGGTTTTGCCCGTGCCGGGCGGACCGTAAATTATCAGGTTGAGCGGCGAGCGTTTGACCGGATCCGGTGGCGGTGCCTCATCGGCCGGTAGCCCGCCCCAATGCGACAGGTTTCGCAGGAACCAGGCATAGTCCTGCTCCTCGCCGTAGAATGCGAAGCGGATCAGCCGCTGCGCCATTTCGTTGGTAGGATACACCTCCCAGATCGTTGGTTGATAGGTGTAATGATACCATTCGCGGGCTTCTAAACCCGTCTCCCAGGCGATCGAAATCCGCTCTCCGTCGCCAGCATTCGCCGCGATCGTGCCGATGGCCTTGATTGACATTACAGATACCGAGCGACCACGATTGTCAAACGGCAGACCGTTCTTACGAACATAGGTCGCCTTGATCGCAATCCGGTCGCCCGGCTGCATCCGCAGCACTTGCTCACGATGACGATCGCTGGGACTGTCTATCTCCCAGACACCCTCCGCGATGAAGCGATCGAACTGATCGCTGGTTCGGCCGAAGGATGCTCCCACGAACCAGTAAGGTCCGTCTTGAAGTATCTCGGCTTGTTCGGCGGCGGGTTGCGGTGCCGCAGACGGCGCCTCTTCCTCGCCATCCCACTTGTACTCCAGCGCAACCCAGACGAAACCCTGCACGTCGAACAGGTCGGCGGGATTCCAGCCCAACTCGCCCGCAAATAGTGCGAACATGGCGCGCATGAGCTGCAGGAACTCGTCGAGGTCAGTCGAAGTGAAATCGTTGTGGGCGAAGAGTTTGCGACCGAAGAGCCGTTGACCCATCGCCTCGATGCGGCTGACCTTAAACCAGCTCGCTGCCTCGGGATGAACAGTACCGACGACGCTGATGGCGACCGCCAATACCTCGCCCCTCCGAAGGCCGGCGATGCCGTCAACCTTTAGTTTCTCCAAGGCTTTAGCGCCGTCAACGATTGTGGCGAGCGGATCATCATCGCTCCGCGCCATCCGCGCGACGACCTCATAGAACCGGTCGCGCAGGGCGGGATCTGCCTTCTGGACCTCGTCTAGCGTTCGCCAGCTAAGTGGTGCGCCCTGTACTTCTACGCTCAGTGCGCGATAAATCTGCTCGCCGGCAGCGCGATGTTCGACAGGCGATGCTGCAATAGTGCGAACCTTATCGATCATCTTGTCTTTATAGCGACGCTCGACCGTCCAATAATCCCCGTCCTCCCGGCGAAAATCCTCGAACCCCTTCATGCGGGAGAGGAAGGTATCGCGCAGCGCCTTAAAGGCAGGCCAATCGATCACGACGAAGCCGAGCGCATCAAGCGCGACCTTGCACTGAGCGCCGCCCGGAAGCGCATCGCTCCTGATATAGCCTAGCGCATCACGAACTATCGCTTTGCTGGGATAGCGCTTGCCGCGATGGAGCAGCCAGAATTTCGCCGGGCTGCCGAGCCCTTCATGGCTGGCGATGAAGGCTTCTACCGAACCCGCGGCGTCGCAGCGATCGATCGCCGCAAGGATGTCCTGGGTGGTCAGGCCGTGCGTCGTGTCTCCATGCGGGACGGTCTTTGCATCTAGGAAACGCTGATAGAAATTTAGCGTTGCCCGAAAATGAGCAAGATTGTCGTAGAGATTTCCGTCGACCTCGAACGGGGAGGGATTGGGACGATCTGCTCGTTCGTCGGCTTTTGAGTATCGCAGCGAGGCTCGAAGGGTCGCCAACGTTTGTCCATCCGGCAAGCTATCGATGTTGCCGTATGCCTTCTCGATCCGCCGCATATCGGTCATCTGCGTACTGACCGTTGTCTTCGAGTAGCCTCTGGCTTCCATCCACGCCTTAAATTCAGCCTCTCTCACGTCGTACTCCTATCCTGCGTGAGCCCGGCTCGAGGAGTTCCACGAGATCGAAAGTCGAGAGTTTGCCCAGGACCCTGGTCACGACGCGAACGTCGATGTTGACGGTTGCGGTGCCACCGGCGCCGCGGATCTAGATCGCTCATGTTTACCTCGCAACTGCCGCAAGGAGGGAAAAGGCGGTAAATTTGTCAAGCGGCGATCCGTTTACAAATCTCGACCTCAAGTGTGACCAAACCTCGCCTTGCAATACGCGGCATCGGCGGTGACAGGCACTGGGTTGAAAAATCATTCTCAGCCGCAGATGCTTTCGCAGCCGCCGCGGCGGAGCTTTTGAGCAAGTCTCTTAAGGCCGCGCTGTTGGCCGCAACATTCATTGATGAACGTCGTCTCGCTCACATCACGTCGACAGGCCCACCGTCACTGCGATCACCGCGTGGTGGAACGATCCGGAACCCGGAAGGCCTGCAAGCTGCCTTTGTCCGAGCGTAGCGGAGAGACGACCAGTTCGCGAAAAGCATCTCCCTTCAGTTGGCTCAGTCGCCCCAGATTTTCGCTCGCCTGGTGCCAGCCTCGAGCAAGTTGTTGCGGAGAGCGCGATGAAAGCGGTCGATCTGTTCATGGACCGCCGCCGCATCGACCAATTATTTGATCTCTGGCGACGCAACTGATGACATAAATGGTCAACTACCACCAGTTCTCCCAGACATCGGAAGAACGAGTCGACTAGCCCAGTTGGGTTCCCGCGGTTGAGATGCTCGTAGTGTTGCGCAGCCGAGAAGGTGCACCCGTGATCGGCGTCTAGCCAAATCGCCATATCATGGACCTGTCCGTCTTCCCTCCGATGGCGCTCATTAAGCGCCAAGTTTGCTAGAGGCTGCTACACGGTCCTGCCCGATCCGCACGCCCGTAGAGGGGGCTGCATCAACAGCGCGACGGTTGCTTTGGAGCGTAGCAGTTTGTGATCATTGGCACTATCAGCAGCCTTATGCCAACAAATTAATCTCTCCAGCTCACGGAGATCGCCAGAACGCAAGATCGCTTGGTCTTTCCCAACATCGCCGTCACAGACCTCGAAGAGTGAACCTCTTTCCAGGTCACCGCCGTACCATCACGCTACTGCTCGGCCAAAATTAAAACCAGCTTCTCGATCAGTTTTGAGCGCGCTCGCTCAAAATTTTCTCCGTCCATTTTCGGGGGACGATGTCGACCAGTAAATTTGATTTCGCTCGCCGCATCGCGTGACCACAGATCCCCTATGGCACTTTTGGAAAGCTTAACGTTCGCTTCCTCAGCCACATCTGTGAGGAGATCGTCAAATCGCCGATATGGCAGTTTATACCGATTTTCCTGAGCATCATCAGCGATGATCTTAATGAGTGGGAGGAAAGTTGTCAGTCCAGTTTTCCGCGATGGGGGCAATTCTGGCGACACTTGCACAGCTCGGCCAAGCCAAGTTTGTAGCGTATGTTTGTCAATTAGGACTCGGCAATTTCGCTTTCCGATTGGAGTTGTAGCCCACATAACCCCGCAATAGAAAATTCTCCGGAGCTGCGATGCAAAAGCCGTAAGTGACGGCTCGAGCAGATCACCCTCGGGTGTATAAAGGCGACAGCCAACGTGTCCATTTTCTAACGCACCACGCAGTCGAGATCGAACCTTTCTGTATTGCCGATCAATGCGTCTCCAGTCGCGGCGCTGCTGAAGCGTTTGAGGCGTTACTCTCTCGGAGATAAGTGGGTGCTTTAAGCTACCGCCGTAGTCGTAACGATAGAAAGCCCTCCGTTTTTTTTCGTACTGAAAAGGGAAGTGCTTTAAACTAAGCGAATGTACCCAATCTTGCGCGAACATTTCGCGGCCCACCTGGTCGATCGCCTTGTCGAGGTTGACGAATCCAAATGGTTCGGCACGCGAGCCAATTCTAAGAAAGCGCAAAACTCTCCGCGCCGAAGGCAAACTGCTGACATCAGAGGCGGAAGGAGGATGATCGGTGGAGTCGTCGTTCATTCGCTCCCCTTAAGCAAAGACACCCTCAACACCGCTTCGCTTCCATCTGGCCCAGCCCTCAAGATATCGAATTGTGGACAGGGCGGATCTGAACTCCCCCTTCAGTTAAGCAGTTTGTGACAAGAAAGGAAACAGCTTGGAGACCTAGCCGCGGGCCCGCTGGTGCGGCGCCGCGTTTCTATCGCTCACCGCATAAGACGGCCGGCATAGGGCAAGCGATCGAAATCCTTGGCGTTGTATTAGGAAGCATTTCGATACTGATTGCCGCGGCAGACGCACTTTTTCTCTTCACATGCACCGCGTGCTTGCCAATACCGTCACGCAATTGTGCTCAACGAACTGCGAGCCAGTAGGCGTAGCAGACATCAGGCCTGTGCTTGTCCACGTGTCGGCAAGTGACGATGGCATTTGCCGCCGACGCACAAATCCCTCTGATCACAGAGCTGCCTGGGAGGGTGCGTCTCCTTTCTTTCGTGACGAAAGAAATGTCCCAACCGCCTCTCCTTTCTTTCGTGACGAAAGAAACATTCAAGCGCGCATGCCCAATTTCGCCCCTCCCCCAATCGAAACGATCGTATCTAAATCTACAGATGCCCATATCTACATGTATAAGTTGATAATCATACATAATACACTGTTTCAATATCGTATATACATCGTATATACAATATCGTATATACATCGTATATACAAGCTCGGCGTGCTTTCCATTCCTGCCAGACCGTATTCACCACCATCTCCAGCACCATCATACAGTCTGTTTGAAAACTGCGTCGGGTCGGTCCGCGGTCTTTTCGGGGCCTGGTACGTGGCCCAGTTTTCGTTCGTCGCCAATGGCGGGATCGCCGCCAGCGCTTCATGCGCGCTCAACCTTCGCGACAATGACGTCTAGATGGTGTTTGAACGACCTATGGTATGTTGACGCTGAGCCGTCACGCCCATGAGCCCTCCACATGTCCTGCAGTGTTGAGCCATTGAGACACAGTTCGAGCGGCACCAGCAACATCCGACGGGCTATTGCATGCCCAAGCGACAAAGCCATCGTGACGCACGAACATGGCGTGCAAGCCTAGCGTGTTATTGGAGTTGCATCGCAGATAAGAGATCTGATCGAGATACCGCTCAGCAAGCGCCTGCAAGGAAGCGCCTTGCCCGAAATTTAGCAAAAGCCCCGGCCCCTGTCGAAGATGTTCGTTCAGACGCGTCCCGTCTGTCAGCTCGAAATCAGGGGCGCTGCGTCCGATAAGAAGATGGTCACCGTCCATCTCATAGCGTACGGATACGCCCCAAACGCGTTTGGCGAAGTACGTTGTGCCATCGGCTGTCCCAATCAGGTCGCGGACGATGGTACGCAGTGCGTGCGCGCTTCGGCTCGGCCGCATGAGAGCGACCTGCGCACGCGACCGGTCGAGTATCTGTTCGGCGAGCGGCTGTCGCTCGCGCTGATAGCTGTCGAGAATTCCGGCGGCGACATTGCCACGGATGGTCGCTGCTGGCTTCCAGCCAAGGTTCGGCGACCGGCCTCACCGGCGATCAATTAGATCCGTCGATGATCGTCAGAAATCCGTCTGTGCCTGAGGCTAACTGCAAGCCTCCCGCGCCATGCCATATCTCCGACCGAAATGGGGCCAGTTCACCGACAGAATGAGATGGCCTGGCTAAGTAATGCAACCAGGCCACCGCATTGGGGGGCGTCAAGGTGGACGACATGGCATGGTTCGGTGTTCTCGGATGCTTCCGGACGATCCGCCACAGGCCAAACTTCTGCGAGGAAAATCCGTTCGGCACGCCAGAGAAATGGTCGCCGGTTCTCTGCGAGCCTACTGATGCCGAAACTTTGTTAGCTTTGATGCAGAATTTGAGACTGTCGTAGGTATGCCAGTCTCACGAATTGAAGCCCTACGATCGCCTGGAAAGGGCTTCAACATACACCAGAGGAGTTGCTAGTTGGTTGCTAGATGCCTCACACAACCGCCACAACTTCGTGGATTAGCCAGAATTTCGGTGAAAATTCAATGCTTTAAGTGGTGGGCGATGACGGGCTCGAACCGCCGACATCTTCGGTGTAAACGAAGCGCTCTACCAACTGAGCTAATCGCCCGACGCGTGGCGGTGTTTATGCGCTTCGCCGTTGCCGCGCAAGAGTGCAGTCGCGCTTGCGTCCGTCGTGGATGAACGCGCGGGTGCGGTGCGGCCCGCATAAGAGACCGCCCCATTCGCGGCGCCGCAGCCGGCTACTCTCCTATTTGAACAGCGACAGAGACGGCCTTCGCTATTTTGTCCCAGCAGGTCGATCAGCTTGCTATGGCAAGCCGCCCCTGGGTGCCCGCGAACGACACGACCCGCGAAACGACGTCTGGATTGGAGAGAATCCGCCGGTGGCCGAGCCCCGGCGCCCAGTGCATCGTGACATGGCGGCCGGCCGCGCCATAGTCGCGAGCGTCGTCTGCCGGCACTTCTCGGTCGTCCGGCGCGTGCACGACAAGGGTCGGGATCGGCAGCCGCGCAAGCTGGCCGGCACCGGAGAAATCCTGCAAATCGCGTCCGGCAAGGCGTTCGATGCGAGCAACCATCGCCTGGCGGGAATGGGGACCCACTCCGACCTCTCGGCTGAAGCCATCCACAATATCCGCAAGCGAATTCGGCGCCGCGATCAGGATGAGGCGACCTGCGGCAAGTGGGGCCGCGGTCTTCACCGTGCCAGCGGCGGCGGCAACCGCGACCGCGCCTCCGAAGGAATGGCCGGCGACCGCGTCGAAAGGACCGAACCATTGTGCCGATGTGGCAAGCGCCTCGACCGCCTTCATGACAGTCAACCGCCGGCCAGAGGACTGGCCATGACCGGGAAGGTCGATGGAAAAGACCCGGAAGCCCCCGGCACGAAATCCTTCCACGATGGCCTTCATATATTCCGTGCGCGAGCGCCAGCCATGGACGACCAGCACCCTGCCCGCTTCGTCCGCATCGGCTTCAGGCCGGAATTCGTGGACCGCCACGCAGTCCGATCCGACCGTCAGCCGGTGATGGCGCGCGCTCTGCATGAATTTCGCCGCGCGCGAAACCGCCTTGCGTTCGCCATGGGTCTGCTTGCGCGGACTGGGCGTGCGCGCAAAAAGTTCGAAGGCCGCGCGGCCGGCAATGCCCGGCACAAATCGCTCACCAACGCCGAACAGCGCCCGGATGACCTGCCAACCCAAAGATGCCATAATCGCGGACCATCCAATAGTTCAAGCGTGAACATATTAGTTCAAGAATGAACAATAATCAAGAACTGCCCTGGGACAATCCGCGATTCCGCAATTGGGTCGCGGTCGCGCGCGCTTGCCACGCCGTGGAACGGGCGCTGGGCGCGGCCCTGCTGCCGCTCGACCTGAAGCCGGCGCAACTCGACGTGCTGATGAATCTTTACCGGCATCCTGGGATCTCGCAGCACGACCTTGCCCGAAAACTGCTGGTGGGACGATCGAACATCACCATGCTGGTGCCGCAGCTTGAGAAACGCCGGCTGCTGCGGCGCGAAGGAGATGAAAAGGACCGACGCATCCTGCGGCTGAGTTTGACCGCCGAGGGCGAGGTGCTGTTGATGCAGGCGCTGAAAGTTCATATGGCGCTGATCGAGAAGGCGATGGCAACCGCCTCGCCTGCCGAATGCGACTTGGTCGGCGACCATATGCGCCGCATCGCGGAAGTGCTGAAGATCGACTGAGCGTCCCGGTGCAGCCGAGCCGCTGCCCTACCACATGGTTTTGCGCGCCCGCTCCGGCCATTCCCGGTCATAAGCGTCGCCGTCGATCCTGGCTTCGCTGGTCTTTTGCAGGATGCGGCCCGGTGTCGGCAGCGATTTTTCGTCGACGTGTTTTTCCGGATTCCACAGATCGGACCGGCGGATCGCGCGGGCGCACTGGAAATAGACCTTTTCGATGCCGATCACGATGACCGAGCGCGCCGGTTTGCCCTCCATCGTGAAACTGGCACAGAGGTCCGGATCGATGCTGACCTCGGCGCGACCGTTGACGCGCAGCGTCGTGCCCGATCCGGGAATTAGGAACAGCAGTCCCGCTCTGCCGTCGCGGATGATGTTCTTAAGCGAATCGGCCCTGTTGTTGCCGCGCCGGTCGGGCATCAGCAGCGTCCTGTCGTCCCGGATGCGTACGAAGCCAGCGACATCGCCGCGCGGACTGCAATCGAGCCCTTCCGGTCCGGCCGTCGCCAGCGCCACGAATGGCGCCGCCTCGATCAGCACGGCATATTCCGGGATCAGCCGGTCGAGTTCCTTGACCAGCGACGCCTCGCCCGGCTGGCCGTACAGCGCCTCCAGTTCCTCGACGGTTTTCAGAATCGACATAGGCTGCTCCCGGTCCTAGTCGCGCGACAGGCGCTTTTCGGCCAGTTCGTCGAGATATCCCTGCCAGCGCTCATCCTTGTCGTGGCCGAGCGTGTGGAGGTACTGCCAGGTGAAGATGCCGGTATCGTGAAAATCGTCGAAGGTGATGCGCACGGCGTAGTTGCCGACCGGCTCGATCTTCAAAATCGCCACATTGCGCTTGCCCGGCACGGTGACGCGCTGTTCCGGCGAGTGGCCCTGGACTTCAGCCGACGGCGAAAGCACGCGCAGCAATTCAGCCGGCAGTTCGAACGGCCGGTGGTCGGGAAAGGTCACCGTCAGCAGTTTCCGGTCTTTTGAGACGCGAAGTTCGGTTGGAGCGGTCATGATCTTTCCTTCGCATGGCGGCGTCACCGGTTACGCCGAATTTTTCCGGAGCGAAAGCCGCAGGCCGAAATGCAGTCACACCGAACCGAAGATGGGACCACACCATCGTATGCATTGCGCCGCCAAGCGACGAAATGATACCAAGCGGAACCGAACACTTGAATGACGGTGTGAAACCACCGACATCAAGTGCACGTAGGGAGAAGTCTTTGTTTCATTCGCCGACGCAGCATGCCGACATGATCGATCCGTTCGGGCGGGCGATCACCTATCTGCGCGTGTCGGTCACCGACCGCTGCGATTTCCGCTGCACCTACTGCATGGCAGAAGACATGACCTTCCTGCCGAAAAAGGACCTACTGTCGCTCGAAGAGCTCGACCGGCTGACCACCGTCTTCATCGAGAAAGGCGTGAAGAAGCTGCGTCTGACCGGCGGCGAGCCGTTGGTGCGCAAGAACATCATGCATCTGGTGCGCCAGATATCGCGCCATCTGCAAAGCGGCGCGCTGGAGGAATTGACGCTAACCACCAACGGTTCGCAATTGTCACGCTTCGCCGCCGAGCTTGCCGATTGCGGCGTGAAGCGCATCAATGTCTCGGTCGACACGCTCGATCCGCAGAAATTCCGCGCGATCACCCGCTGGGGTAGTCTCGACCGCGTGATGGCCGGCATCGATGCCGCGCAGGCCGCCGGCATCCATGTGAAGCTCAATGCGGTGGCGCTGAAGAATTTCAACGAGTTCGAAATTCCTGAGCTGCTGCGCTTTGCGCATGGCCGGGGCATGGACTTGACCGTCATCGAGACCATGCCGATGGGAGACATCGAGGGCGACCGCACGGACCAGTACCTGCCCCTATCGCTGCTGCGTGCGAAGCTGGAGCGCCAGTTCACGCTTACCGACATTCCCTTCAAGACCGGCGGTCCTGCCCGCTATGTCGAGGTTGCCGAAACCGGCGGCCGGCTGGGCTTCATCACGCCGATGACCCACAATTTCTGCGAGAGCTGCAACCGGGTGCGCCTCACCTGCACCGGCACGCTGTATATGTGCCTCGGCCAGGAAGACGCCGCCGACCTGCGCGCTCCCTTGCGCATGTCGGAGGGCAACGAACGCGTCGCCGATGCCATCGACGAAGCCATTGGCCGCAAGCCGAAAGGTCACGACTTCGTCATCGACCGCCGCACCCGCCGCCCGGCCGTGTCGCGCCACATGAGCGTCACGGGCGGCTGACCGCCCCATCATAAATTTTGACTGGACTTGAGCCGGCTTACGACGTTAGCCGCAGCCATCGGCTCCGCATAGGGTGCGATTCAGGCGGCCAAGGCCCGGACCGCGCGCGTCCAGTGACGGTCCAGAATGGCGGTATCCATGACAGCCCTCGAAAACGATTCATTGGCGGAAAGGCAGCGCCAACGGCTCGCCTCGCTGCTGACGCGTGCTGAGCGCCAAGGCGCGCGTTGGCAGTTCTGGGTAACATCAGGCACCTTGCTCGGCGTTGCGGTCCTGTTCGTCGCACTCGACAAATGGGACGCGGCGTTCAGCTATTCGATCTCGACGCTGGTCTTCTTTTTCCTGATCAACCTGCTGAACTACGTGCTTATCCGCCGAGGCATGCGGCCGATCTGGCTGGGCTTCGTGCTCGGCACGCTGAACATCGTCATCCTCACCATCGTGGTCATCGCGCCCAACCCGTTCCACGACCAGGCGCTGCCCCACGCCATGACCTTGCGCGAAGCGGGCTTCAAATATCTGCTGATCTTCGTCTGCCTCGGCGCCTTGACGTTGTCGCCGCGCCTCGCCGCGTGGCTGGGGACGGTCGCGGCCATCTGCTGGACCGCCGCCGTGCTCTGGGTCATTTCCATGCCGGGCACCATCGTCGCGCCGCCTCCAACCGATGGCATCGGTGTCGGCGAGCGCCTCCGACTCTATCTCAATCCGAATTTCGTCGACGTGGTCGACCAGGCGACCAACATCGCCGTGATCTTGATCATCGCCGGCATAATTGCATCCGTTGTGGCGCGCACACGGCGGCTGGCTGAAGACTATACGAAGGCCGAACGCGCCCGCTTCAACCTCGCCCGGCATTTTTCGCCCAACGTCGTCGATGCGCTGGCCTCGATCGACGAGCCGTTCGGCCCGGTCCGCCGGCAGGAGGTCGCGGTGCTCTTCGCCGACATTGTCGGCTTCACCAACTATGCCGAGGACCACAAGGCCGAAGAAGTTTTCAACATGCTGCGCCAGTTCCATGGCCGCATGGAGCAGGTCGTGTTCGACCATGGCGGCACGGTCGACAATTACATCGGCGACTGCATCATGGCGACGTTCGGGCTTCCGCGCCCCGCCGATGACGATGCGGTGCGCGCCTTGCGCTGTGTTCGCGCAATGCGTGAAGCGCTGGAGAAATGGAACAGCGAGCGCCGCGCCGGCGGCCTCGATCCCGTCGATGCGCGTATCGGTTGCCAGTATGGGCCGGTCGTCATTGGCGCAATCGGCAGCGAGCGCAACCTGTCCTTCACCGTCATCGGCGACACCTGCAACGTCGCAAGCCGCCTGCAGACCATGTGCAGGGAACTCGGCGCATCGGTCTGCATCGGCGACGCTCTGGTAAAGCGTGTATTGGCGGCCGGCGACAGCCAATCGATCGAAGGTTTCACCGACGCAGGTCTGGTTTCGGTGCGCGGCCGTGAAGCGCCGATCGAGGTCTGGACCCTGCCCACCTGAGTCACGGCAACGCCTGCGCATTCGATCGGCACAATTTACGCGCGCGGACTTGCGGCATAGTCTTTGCTCGGTGCCGATCCGGCACGTTCGGGGGAAATCATGCGCAGTCTGTTTCTTGCATCGGCACTCATCGCCGCCGTCGCCCTGCCCGCAGCCGCCCAGTCCGTCGCCGGCAAATATTCGGTCGCCGGCACCAATTTCGACGGCTCGACCTATACGGGAGAGGCTGAGATCACGCAGCTCAGCCAGACCACCTGCGCGATCAGATGGAACACCGGAGGCTCGGTCTCGAAAGGCGTCTGCATGCGCAACGAGGATGCCTTCGCTGCCTTCTACGCCCTGGGCAAGACGTTCGGGCTGGTGGTCTACAAAGTGATGCCGGATGGGTCGCTGCATGGGGTGTGGACCATCACCGGCCAGAACGGCAGCGGCACGGAAGTTCTGACGCCGAAGTGACTCCGCCCCAGGGGCAGGTCCTTGAGATGTAGTCGCCGTTCCGGAGTACAAACCTCGTGGACCAGCGCATTGACATTGCTGTCGCCCCGCCCGGTGGATAAGCGGGGGCTGACCGCAATCCGAACAGGCGTTCCGTGGCCCTGTCCCACAACCATGCCAGCGCGCTTTTCATGATGGTGTCCATGGCTGGATTCACCGTCAACGACGCTCTCGTCAAGCTTGCCTCGACCGAGGTGAACATGGGCCAGGTCATGCTGGTGCGCGGCTTCTTCGCGACGCTTCTGATTGCAGCCCTCGCCTGGCACCAGGGTGCGCTGCGGAAGCTTCGGCTGCTTCTTCACCCCATGGTCCTCCTGCGTTCCTTTTGCGAACTCAGTTCTACGATCTTCTTCCTGCTGGCGCTGGTGCATCTGCCGATCGGCAACGTCTCGGCGATCCTGCAGGCCCTGCCGCTTGCCGTCACCATGGGAGCCGCCCTGTTCTTCGCCGAGCCTGTCGGTTGGCGACGCTGGCTTTCGATCGGTGTCGGGTTCGTCGGCGTGCTCATCATCGTCAGGCCAGGTGTCGAGGGCTTCAGCATCTATTCGCTGGCGGTGCTTGCTTGCGTCTTCTGTGCCGCCGTGCGCGATCTGTCGACACGCGCCGTGCCGAAGGAAGTTCCGACGCCACTCATCTCGGCGATGACATCTTTGATGGTGACGGCGGCCGGCGCGGCTCTTGTTTTTCTGTCCGGTGGCTGGAGGCCGATATCGTCGCCGGAAGTGGGACTGCTCGCGGTAGCCGCCGGGCTGCTTATTGTCGGATATCAGTTCATCATCGTGGCCATGAGAACCGGCGACATCTCCTTTATCGCGCCGTTCCGCTACACGGCGTTGCTTTGGGCGATTTTCCTCGGCTTTTTGCTCTTCGGCGACGTGCCGGACCTGCCGATGATCCTCGGTTCGGCCATCATCGTCGCATCCGGGCTCTACATGCTCTACCGCGAGCAGGTGGTCGCCAAACGCCTGCCGATCGCCAGCAGTACCTCGCCCGGAATGGCACCCGAGGGATTGTGACGGCCTTGCCGGCAAGGCGGCTTCGGGCTACCGCGCTACGATGACATCAGGTTCGGCCGATATTGCTGGCATCATCCTCTGTGGCGGACGTTCCAGCCGCATGGGCGGCGGCGACAAGAGCCTGCTGACACTGGCCGGCTCGACCATCTTGTCCAGAATCATCGGGCGGCTCGAACAAATCCACCCCCTGGCGATCAGCGCCAATGGCGACCCCTCCCGCTTTTCGGATTTCGGCCTGCCCATCCTTGCCGACACGGTGCCAGGATTCGCCGGCCCCCTGGCCGGAATTCTGGCCGGCATGCAATGGGCGATCGAGCAAGGCCATGGCCGATTGCTCACTGTCGCCGGTGATACGCCGTTCTTCCCCATCACCTTAGCCGACCGCCTCGTCGAGGCTGCGGCGGCGTCGCCCGCAAGCATCGCCGTCGCCGCCAGCAACGGCCGCCGGCATCCGGTCTTCGCGCTGTGGCCGACCGCGCTGCGGGACGATCTCCGGCGTTTTCTCACCGAAGCTAAGACCAGCAGAGTCAACAGCTTCATAGACATGCATGATCCTATCGACGTCGATTTCCCTTTGATCGCGTGCGACGGCCGGTCCATCGATCCGTTCTTCAACGTCAATACGCCGCAAGACCTTGCCGAGGCCGGGCGGATCGCGCAGATGTTCGACCCATGAAAAACCGTGTCCTCGGCATCACCGGCTGGAAGAATTCCGGCAAGACCACGCTCACCGAGCGTCTGGTCGCCGAGTTGACGCGGCGCGGCTGGAAAATCTCCACGATCAAGCACGCCCATCATGCCTTCGACATCGACCAGGAAGGCACCGACAGCTTTCGCCACCGCGCCGCCGGCGCAACGGAAGTGGCTATCGTTTCCGGCGTCCGCTGGGCGCTGATGCACGAATTGCGCAACGACGCCGAGCCCGACATGGAAGCCGTCCTTACCCGGTTGTCGCCCTGCGACCTCGTCCTGGTCGAAGGGTATAAGCGCGAAACCCACAGCAAGATCGAGGCGCGGCGGCTGGACGCCAAGAACCGCGCACCGCTGGCACCAGGCGACCCCAACATCGTCGCCATCGCCGCCGACCATGTCGTCGAAGGCACCACGCTACCGACCTTCGGCCTCGACGACGTGAAGGGGATCGCCGACTTCGTCGAACGTGTAACCGGTCTCGTCCGACCCTGACGCCTGTCGCGTACACGGAGAAGTGGGAGCGCAACGCTGTCTACGCGCGTCCTTCCACCATTTCCACAAAACTCTTACGCAGCGTCGCTGCCTGGCTTGCTGGCACTGCGGTTTTGCGATTGCTTTTTCGGCAAAAACAGTGGGAATATCAACGAATGCGGGCGCGTAGCCGCGCTGCAAGCGGCCCGGCTCCAAAGAACGGGACCGGTCCATAACAGAGAGGAACACCATGCGTATTACAAAGCGTATCGCTCTTGCGATATCGGCGGCCGCCTTGATGGCGTCGCTCGGCGCGGCAGGCGCCCAGGAAATGAGCCTGAAGATCGGCACCGAGGGCGCCTATCCGCCCTTCAACAACCTTACCGCCGACGGCAAGCTGGAAGGTTTCGACATCGACATCGCCAACGCCCTCTGCGAAGAGATGAAGGCGAAGTGCGAGTTCGTCACCCAGGACTGGGACGGCATCATCCCGGCGCTGCAGGCCGGCAAGTTCGACGCGATCATCGCGTCCATGTCGATCACGCCGGAGCGCGCCGAGAAGGTCGACTTCACCAACAAATATTACAACACGCCTTCCGCCGTCGCCGGTCCGAAGGACAGCACCATCACGGCGATAACCAAGGAAGGCCTGGCGGGCAAGACGGTCGGCGTCGCCACGTCGACCACGCACTTCAACTATGCCTCGCAGACCTACACGGACTCCGAGATCAAGGGCTATCCGTCCAGCCAGGAATTCCTGCTCGACCTGTCCAATGGCCGTCTCGATGCTGTCGAGGACGACATCAGCGTCCTGGAAGCCTGGCTGAAGACGCCGGACGGCGCCTGCTGCAAGATCCTCGGCCAACCCTCCCCGCAGCCGGTCGAGATCTTCGGTCCGGGCGCCGGCATCGCGGTGCGTAAGGGCGAAAGCGCGCTCGTCGACAAGTTCAACGCCGCCATCAAGGCGATCCGCGCCAACGGCAAGTACAAGGCGATCAACGACAAATATTTCAGCTTCGACGTCTACGGCGCCGAGTCCTGATAGGCGTTTAGGCCGGACGACATCGCTGTCGTCCGGCCAATCCATGCCCGAAGCTGACAATCGGAGCCCGCCGTCCTCATGAAGAGCATCTGGACTCTCCTCAGTTGGGGATCGGAAGGATGGCTCGACGAAATCGCCTATGGCGTTTTCATCACGGTGTCGCTCGCTGCCGCCACGCTGCCGGTCGGTCTCCTGATCGGTTTCTTCGTAGCTCTCGCCAAACAGTCGAGTGAACCCTCGCTCAGGCTTGCAGGTAATGTCTACACCACGATCTTCCGCGGCCTTCCCGAACTCGTCACGCTTTTCCTTGTCTACTACGGTGCGCAGATCGGTATCCAGACGGTCATCCGCACCTTCGACCCGGGCGCTACCGTCGACGTCAACAGCTTCATCTCCGGCATGGTGGCGCTGGGGGTCGTGTTCTCCGCCTATGTCAGCGAAGTTTTCCTTTCAGCGTTCCGCGCCGTCCCGCGCGGCCAATATGAGGGTGGTTATGCCATCGGGCTGACCAATGGCCAGACCATGCGCCTTGTGGTGCTGCCGCAACTGATCCGCATCGCCCTGCCCGGCCTTGCAAATCTCTGGCTGATCTTGCTCAAGGACACAGCTCTCGTGTCGGCGATCGGCCTGAACGATATCCTCCGCTGGACCGGCGTAGCGGCGCGCGTCGAGCGGGAGCCGTTCCTGTTCTACTCCTTGGCCGCCTTCCTCTATCTCGCACTGACGATCATTTCCTCTTTCGGAATCAACAAGATCGAGCAGGCGGTCGGCGAGGAGCCCGCGCGATGAGCATCGCCGCCCAGACTTCCGCCGAGCTCGCGCCGCCCAAGCCTCGGCGTGGGTGGCCGCGCGAACGCGTCATCGGCTATGTCTTCGTCGGGCTTTGGGTGCTGGCCGGCATCGGCATGCTCGGCTATCTGGCCAATGCCTGGAACCTCGCATGGTTCGAGAAATACATCCCGACCTACATTTCCGGCCTCAAGGTGACGCTGTCGCTCGTCGTCGTCTCGGTGGTGCTCGGCGCTCTCCTGTCCCTCCCGATCGCCTATGCCCGCATGTCGAAGAACAAGGTGCTGTCGGCGCTTGCCTATGGTTATGTCTATTTCTTCCGCGGCACGCCGCTGCTTGCTCAGACATTCCTCATCTACTATGGCATCGGCTCCTTCAAACCGCAGTTGGAAGCGGTCGGACTATGGTCGTTCTTCCGCGACGCCTGGTATTGCGCAATCCTCGCCTTCTCATTGAACACCGCCGCCTATCAGGCTGAAATCCTTCGCGGCGCGATCCGCAGCGTGCCGCGCGGCCAGTGGGAGGGCGCCGCCTCGCTCGGCCTGCACAAGATGCAGACGCTGTGGAAGATCATCCTGCCGCAGGCCCTCATCGTCGCACTTCGCCCTTACGGCAACGAGATCATCCTGATGGTCAAGGGCTCCGCCGTGGTGGCTCTGATCACCGTGGCCGACCTGATGGGCGTGACCCGCCTCGCCTATTCGCGCAGCTTCGATTTCCAAGCCTATATCTGGGCGGCCGTGGTTTACCTCGCGCTCGTCGAAACCCTGCGCAACGCTATTGACTGGATCGAGCGGCTCATTACACGACACCTCAGGCGTTAACGCGCCGTTGAAGGTTACAAGCAGACATCGCTCGAAGAGGATCGCCCCATGGCGTCAGTCGCATTCCTTGGTCTCGGCGTCATGGGCTACCCCATGGCCGGACATTTGAAGAACAAGGGCGGACACGACGTGACTGTCTATAACCGCACGGCCGCCCGCGCCGAAAAATGGATCGCCGAGCATCGCGGCGAGAGTGCTTCCACGCCGGCCGAAGCCGCCGAGGGCAAGGATTTCGTGTTCTCCTGCGTCGGCAACGACGACGATCTGCGTGAAGTGACGATTGGCGCCGCCGGCGCTTTCCAAGCGATGAAGAAGGGATCGATCTTCGTCGACAACACCACGGCTTCCGCCGAAGTCGCCCGCGAATTGGCCGAAAAGGCCACTGCGCGCGGTTTTGCCTTCCTCGACGCGCCGGTTTCAGGCGGCCAGGCAGGCGCGGAGAACGGAGTCCTGACTGTCATGGTTGGCGGCGAACAGGCCGAGTTCGACCAGGCGAAGCCGGTGATTGACGCTTTTGCCCGCATGGTCGGCCTGATGGGTCCGTCCGGCGCGGGCCAACTGACCAAGATGATCAACCAGATCTGCATCGCCGGGCTGGTGCAAGGACTGGCCGAGGGTGTCCATTTCGGCAAGCAGGCGGGGCTCGACATCGAGAAGGTGATCGAGGTTATCTCCAAGGGAGCCGCCGGCTCGTGGCAGATGGAAAATCGTCACAAGACGATGAACGCCGGCAAATACGATTTCGGCTTCGCCGTCGACTGGATGCGCAAGGATCTGAAAATCTGCCTTGAGGAAGCCGACCGCAATGGCGCGAAACTGCCGGTTACCGCGCTGGTCGACCAATTCTACAAGGAAGTGCAAGGCATGGGCGGCAAGCGCTGGGACACCTCCTCGCTGCTGGCGCGGCTGGAGAAATGACACCGGCGCCGGCCGGCCTGTCGCCTGCTTCCACCGCCGCCGAGATCATCGCACATCTGCGCGCGATGGGCTCGGAGGAAAACCGGCAGGGCATGCTGCGCTACGGGATCAAGATAGACCGCGCGCTGGGTATTTCGCACGGTGTGCAAAGGGATATCGCCAAGCGCATAACGCGCAACCACGAGCGCGCCTTCGAATTGTGGAGCAGCGGCATCATGGAGGCGCAGTTCATCGCCTCCGTCACCGCCGATCCGAAGCGGCTTACCGTCGAAGATGCAAGGGTTTGGGCGGCGTCCTTCGATTCCTGGGATATCGTCGACGGCGTCTCCGACCTCTTTGCCGACACCGATTGCTGGCGGGAACTGATCGAAGAATTCGCCAAGGACGAGCGCGAATTCGTCCGCCGCACGGCATTTGCCATGCTGTGCTGGGCAACCGTACATCGCAAGAAGGAGCCTGACGCGACCTTCGAAAGCTACCTGCCACTAATCGAACAGCATTCGACGGACGGCCGCAATTTCGTGAAGAAAGCCGTCAACTGGGCGCTGCGAACCCTGGGCAAGCGCTCGCCGGTGCTTCACCCGCCTGCCCTGGCGCTGGCCGGAAAGCTCGCAGCCTCGCCGGACAAGTCGGCGCGCTGGATCGGCAAGGACGCGGTACGCGAACTGAGCGCCCCGAAAACGCTGGAGCGATTGACCGCAAAGGCCAAGCCGCTGAAGTGAGCGCTTAGGCCGCTGCGAACCGGGCTCAGGCCGCGTTCGACCCGGACTCCTTGTCCAGCACCATGTAATCCAGCGGCAGTTCGGTCGTGTACTTGATCTGCTCCATGGCGAAGGACGACGACACGTCTCGAATCTCTATCTTGGCAATCAGCCGCTTGTAGAAGGCGTCGTAGGCGGCGATATCCGGCACGACGACGCGCAGCAGGTAATCAATGTCGCCGCTCATGCGGTAGAACTCGATGACCTCCGGGAACTCCTGGATCACCTCCGAAAACCGCCGCAGCCATTCATGGCTGTGCGAATTGGTGCGGATCGACACGAAAACGGTGACCCGCGCATTGATCTTCTCAGGGTCCAGAACGGCGACGCGGCGGCGGATGACGCCCTCTTCCTCCAGCTTCTGGATGCGCCGCCAGCATGGCGTCGTCGACAGGCCCACCTTCTTGGCGATATCGGCGACGGCCAGCGTCGCATCCTCCTGAAGAAGACGAAGGATTTTCCGGTCCAGACGGTCCATAGTGGGCTCCGAGAGAAAAATATTCCGCTGAACTTAGCATTCCGAGAACGCCGCACAAGCAAGATTTTAATGCCATGCGCACCCAAACGAGCATGGGCTTGCGCCGAAATCATGCAAGACGCTGCGCGATTTCCGTCTTGAGGCACGGCAGCAAATCCGTTTCGAACCACGGATTCTTCCTGATCCATCCGGTGTTTCGCCAGGATGGGTGCGGCAGCGGAATAATCTTCGGACCACCCGACCTCTCGAGAATGCCGCGCCAGTCCTTCACCGTCTCTGTCAGCGAGCGCGCTTGCCCACCGATGTGCCAAGCGTGTGCATAAAGTCCGATGGCGACGACCAGCTCTATCTGCGGCATCAGCGAAAGCAGAGGTGTCCGCCATACCGGCGCGCATTCGCGGCGCGGCGGAAGGTCGCCGCCTTTCGCGTCCTGGCCGGGAAAGCAGAACCCCATCGCCGCTATCGCGAACTTGTGTGAGTCGTAAAAGGTCTCGCTGGAGATACCCAGCCAGTCGCGCAAGCGATCGCCGGAAGCGTCCGAAAACGGCATTCCGCTCAAATGCACTTTGGTGCCCGGAGCCTGGCCGGCGATGAGAATCTTCGCCGTCGCCGAGGGTGTCACCACCGGGCGCGGCTCGTGCGGCAGCGGCCGCCCGGCCGGGTTGTCGACGCAAATGCGGCAGGCGCGGATGCACGCCGCCAGCCGCTCAAGTTCGCCTGCGCGGTCAGGCTGAAGCACTCGGCCTTGCCCTCAGCGCCTGATGCCAGCGCAACACCGCGCCGCAATCCTCGGGGATGGTGATGCGCGCCGGTTTCATAAAATCCAATGCGATCAGGCCCGTGATATCGGCGATGCTGAAAGTGTCGCCGGCAGCGAATTCGTGGGTAGCGAGATGATCGTCGAGGATGCGCATGAATTCGACGGCGCGCGGCCGGTTCGCCTCGCCCCATTCCGGCACCTGCGGTATTTCCCACTCCTTCATCGCCGGATGCGTGTGGCGGAATGCCTGCGCCACGGCATGGAACAGGTTGAGTTCGATGCGCCGTTGCCACATCTCGACCACCGCCTTGCCCAAGGCGCCGCGGCCGAACAGCGCCGGCTCCGGATGCAGTTCCTCGAAATAGCGGCAGATGGCGACCGATTCGGTCAACACCGTACCGTCGTCGAGTTCCAGCACCGGCAGCCGCTGCAGCGGGTTTTTCGCCGTTACCTCCGCGCCCTTGTGACCCATGGCGCCCATGTCCACGGGCACCAGCGGCACCGCGATGCCTTTCTCGGCGAGAAAAACGCGTACCCGGCGCGGGTTCGGCGCACGGCCGCCGTCATAAAGTTTCACGAGCATGCTCCCATAACGAGACCTGCGACGTCATGGCGACGTCGCAATCTCCAGCCCCAGGCGTCGAGCCCAGCCTCAAAAGGACCGCGTTCATCAGACCCAGGATAATCGCCAAATCTGAGAGACGACAAGTCAGAGGTCTGCATGCGCATCGTCCTTCGACACCGAATTGGCCTTCAACGCCCGGTTTTCGGCCTCGAGTTCGACAATCCTCTGCTGCAGGACGGAGACGCCCTGCTCGATCTGGGCCTGGGTAAAGCGAGGCGTTATGTGCTGCGGGCAATTCCAGTCGAATGCATCGAGATGAAACATCAAGGCCCTCTCGACCTTCGCCTCGTAGGAAGGCAACACCACCTTCGCCACCACGTCGGGATCGTTTGAAACCTCCGCATGCGCGAAAATCTTCAGCCGGCGCCGCCCCACATAGTCCATGAGGATCAGCGATGTGCGATCGTTCGCCGCCAGGTTCCCGACCGAAATATACTGGCGATTGCCGCGAAAATCGGCGCACGCCAAGGTACGCTCGTCCAATACTCGCAGGAAACCCGGCGGGCCGCCGCGATGTTGCACATATGGCCAGCCGTTTTCCGAGATCGTGGCCATGTAGAAGCTGTCGCGCTGGGCGATGAAGGCCGCCTCATTCGCGGTCAGGCGATCGAAGGCGCGGTCGCCCGCGAAATTCGACCAGAAATCCAGGCTGCCATTGGCCTGCTGGGCCGCCTTGACGGCCGGCGTCGAAACCATGTCGAGAAAGCCGTAGGGCATTGAAATTCCCTTTCGCGGATACGCGGTTGCTCATCGATACAGCGCCTAACGGTTCCGTTCGGTCGCCCAACAAGCTCCGGATAAATAGCTTCTTTCGCAGTAGGATATAATGCGATAATTCTGAGAGATACTATCTCAAAAATGGCAAGAACAATGGACCGCTTCGAGGGAATGTCAATCTTCGTGGCGACGGTTGAGACAGGGAGCCTCACCGCGGCGAGCCGCCGGCTGAATGTTCCCCTGCCTTCCGTCAGCCGGAAGCTTGCCGAATTGGAGTCGCATCTCGGCACACGTCTACTCGCCAGGTCGACGCGGAATCTGACGCTGACCGATGCCGGCGCCGATTATTTCCAATCCTGCAAACGGATCCTCGACGAAGTGGCCAACGCCGAACGCATGGCGGCGGGCGAGCAGAGTGTGCCTAAGGGAGAACTGGTCTTGACCGCGCCGATCGTTTTCGGACGTCTCCACGTCCTGCCCGTGGTCAATGATTTTCTGTGCCGCTACCCGGATATCCGCATCAGGATGTCGCTCTCCGACAGGAACGCCCATCTGCTGGAGGACAACATCGACGTGGCCGTGCGCATCGGCGCGCTCACCGATCATTCGATGATGGCGACGCGCCTCGGCGAGGTACGCACCGTGGTCTGCGGGAGCCCCGCCTATTTCGAGCAGCATGGTGTTCCCAACAGTCCTGGCGATCTTGTCGGACGGCCATGCGTCAGTTTTTATGCATGGGGGCCCGCGACCTCTTGGACATTCGGCCAGGGCACGAAACGCCGCGAACGCGCCGTGGAAGTTCGTCCGCGGCTTTCGGTGAACACAGCGGAGGCGGCGCTGGATGCCGCGATGGCAGGCGTCGGCATCACCCGGGTTCTTTCCTACCAAGCGGCACGCGCCGTAAGGGAAGGTCTTTTGCACGTGGTCCTGGAAGCGTTCGAACCGGAGCCGCGGCCTGTATTCCTGCTATATCAGGGACAAGGCACCTTGCCGCTCAAGATGCGCACTTTCCTGGACTTTGCAGCGCCACGCCTACGCAGCCGCATCAAAGAGGCGTCCTTGACGCCAATGAGACGATCGAAAGAGCCGCAAGACTCAGGATAGTCCAAAGACGGTGCGAAGCCAGCTCCACACCGTCGAGGCCGCCCCATGGTCGTTCTCGGCCAGGCTGCCATGGGTGTCGCGCCATTGCCTCGGCCGTTCGAAGTCGCCTGCCCACAGGCCGCGCCCGGCGCGCCGCGCGGCCAGTTCTTCCACCTCGAACCCACCAAAGGCCACGGCCCATCCTTGCTCCACCAGAGACCGGTTGAGGTCGATGGTGCCGGCCTCGCAGTCGCCAAGCAGCCTTCCGTAGCGATCGCGCTGCCAGCCGGCACATGTGACCGCCTGCCCGCCGACCAACTTGCGCAGCGCTTCGCGTGCCTCCCGACCGCAGGCATATTGCTCGCCGCCGCGAAAACAGGTCTGCGAATATTCCGGCGCGTCGATGCCGCGCAACCTGATCCTTTCGCCGGCAATGGTGAGGGTGTCGCCGTCGTTAACGACTGCCGCTCCCGCCATGCGCAAGGTTGCGGCTCGGTCGAGCAGTGCCACCAGAAGCGCCAGCAGGCCAAGGATCAGAACGGCGAGGAACAGGTCGAAAATCCTGCGACCTATGCTGCGCGGAACGGAGCGGCTGACGCCGCCGGCGCGCAAAAAGCGACTCATATGGCAAACAGTCTCTTAATCATTCCGAACTAGCCTGCAAGACATTCATAAATCCAAGGCCAGCGCGCGAAAAACCAAACCGGAATGCCGTCCACGCACACCAATACGGCGGACAAGATCATTGTGGACCGGCGCAAACCGCATCGCAACAGCGACGTGGCACGGGCCGTCCGGCGGATTCGCGACCGCCTCGCGCAGCAGCCCGGCAATGTCGGCTTCGACCGCGAATTGCTGAAACTGCATGCCAGTTCGACCATTTCCGCCGCCGTGGCGGTGCCCTTGCTCGTGCTGCTGATCGCCATGGGCGGCATCCTTGCCGGCATGAACCTGTCGATCGCCATCTGGGCCCTGATCACGGTGGCCTGCTACGCCGGGCTCGGCTTCATCGCAAAACGCGTCGACCGCACAGCGACCGACGATATCGACGTCAATTGGACGAAACGCGCTTTCCTCATCGCCCATTTCATCTCCGGCCTCGGCTGGGCGTATCTTGCCGCCCTGCAATGCGACCAGTGCCATGTCGCGCAGTTTCCGGTGGTCAAGGCCGTGCTGATGCTGCTGGCGGTTGCCGCCTCGGCGCTGATCGCCGCCTCGCTGCGCGGCGCGCTGGTCGCTACCTTCGCATTGCCGGTCCTGCTCTACGCTGTGCTGGGCGCCAATCTGCGCCAGCCGGTTGAAGCGCTGATGGCGGCGCTCCTGGTGCTCTCCCTGCCTTTCTTCTCCTATATCTCCGGGCATATCTACCGCTCGTCGTTGATGCTGCTTTCCTTCCGCACCGAGAAGGACGCGCTGATCGCCGAACTGGAGACCGCCAAGGCCATGTCCGACGAGGCACGCCACCGCGCGGAAGAGGCCAATCTCGCCAAATCGCGTTTCCTTGCCTCCATGAGCCACGAATTGCGCACGCCGCTCAATGCCATCCTCGGTTTCTCCGAGGTGATGGGCAGCGAGGTGCTGGGGCCGATGACCAACGTCACCTACAAGGACTACGCCCACGACATCCATTCGTCGGGCCAGCACCTGCTGACGCTGATCAACGAGATCCTCGATCTTTCGCGCATCGAGGCCGGCCGCTACCAGCTCAACGAGGAGGCTCTGTCGCTGGTCCTCGTCGTCGAGGACTGCTGCCATATGATGACGCTCAAGGCGCGCGGCAAGGACATCCGCATCGTCGAGGAATTCGAGCAGGGCATGCCGCGTCTGTTCGCCGACGAGCGGGCCGTGCGCCAGATCACGCTCAACCTGTTGTCCAACGCCGTCAAATTCACCTCGACCGGCGGCGAGATCCGTGTCCGCGTCGGCTGGACGGCGGGCGGCGGCCAATATCTCTCGGTCAAGGACAATGGCCCGGGCATCGCCGAGGAGGAGATCCCGGTCGTGCTTTCGGCCTTTGGGCAAGGAGCAATCGCCATCAAGAGCGCCGAACAGGGCACCGGCCTCGGCCTGCCGATCGTCCAGGGCCTGATCGAGTTGCACGGCGGCAACTTCGACATCCGCTCCAAGCTGCGCGAGGGCACCGAGGTGATCGTCGTCTTCCCCGCTTCGCGCGTCATGGAGGCCCTGCCTGCCATGCCGACCCAGGGTGCTGCGGCGGGCGGGCGCAGACGCTAGGCGGCGGCGATTTGTGGTGCCGCAAAACCCCGTTGTGCGTTTGTTAGGGACGCTCACCGAAGGCACCAGCGACCGGCATCGGCGACCTTGCGTTGCAGCTCACACCGCGCCACAAGGCAATCGGGCCAAAGTTTGGGGGATGAGAGTGGCTAAGCAGTTTCGCAATATTGTTGCCGGGTTGGCGCTTTTCGGCGCAGCCGCCTTCGCCGGGCCGGCGCTTGCCCTCGATCCCGCGCCGCAGCCGGTGGTCGTCACCCCGCTCGCCTCGACCAACGTCACTGCCGCCGGCCAGCCGATCGTGCTGCCCGCCAAGGACGCGCGCGTCATCGTCTCGCAATTCGAGATCGCGCCCGGCGCCTCGTTGCCAGTGCACAAACATCCCCATCCCCGCTACGCCTATGTGCAGGCCGGAAACCTGCGCGTCACCAATGTCGAGACCGGCCAGAGCACCGACTACAAACCCGGCGACTTCATCGTCGAGATGATCGGCCTCTGGCACCAGGGCGCCAATGTCGGCACCGACACGGTCCGTCTGCTGGTCATCGACCAGGTCGAAGGCAACGAGCCGAACACGATCTTGAAGCAGTAGTTTTTCCGAGCGGCCGACCGAGCCGGCCGCCGGAAAAGAGGCTCACGCCGCCGCCAGCGCCGGCTGCGCCTTGGCGAACGGCCGGAACGTCATGGCGATCAGCATGGCCGCCAGCCCCATGCCCCACGAGCCAATATACAGCCAAGCATAGCTGTCGAAACGGTCGTAGATGAGGCCGCCGAGCAGCGGTCCGGTCGACATGCCGAGGCTGCCGGCCATGGCGGTGCCACCGATGATGGTTCCCATCATGCGCATCGGGAAATTCTCGCGCACGATCACCGCGTAGAGCGGCATGATGCCGGCATAGATGAAACCGACCAGCACGGCGACCGCATAGAAGCCGCCGAGCTGGCTGACGAAGACATAGGCCAGCACGCCGAACGCCTGCGCGAACAGCCCAAGCACCAGCACGCGCTGGGCGCCGAACCGGTCGCCCATCAGGCCGAAGGCGATGCGCCCGCCCATGCCGGCCAGCCCCTCGACGCTATAAATGGTGACGGCGGCGATCATCGGGATGCCGCAGGTCACGGCATAACTGACGGTATGGAAGATCGGCCCGGAATGGGTGGCGCAGCAGAAGAAGTTGGCGAGCAACAGCACGATGAATTGCGGCGAGCGCACCGCGTCGCCGACAGTCATGTCCGATTGCGGCCCGCCCTCATCAGTCATCTCGGCGTTGCCTTCCGCGAGCGCCGGCGGGCTGCGTACCAGAAGTGAGGCCGGGATCATCAGCACTGCGGCTATTGCCGCGATGATAAGCAGCGAGGTGCGCCAGTCGTGGATGGTGATCAGCCAGGCTGCGAGCGGCGACATGGTCATCGGCGCCATGCCCATGCCGGCCGACACCAGCGAAACGGCAAGCCCGCGCTGCGTGTCGAACCAGCCGGTGACGGCCGCCATCATCGGCGCGAACACCGCGGCCGTGGCGCCGCCCACCAGCATGCCGAACACAAGCTGAAACTCAAGGAGCGTACTTGCCTGGCTGGCCAACGCCAGGCTGCCCGCCAGGATGATCGATCCAGCCAAAACCACCGGGCGCGGCCCGAACCGGTCGGAAAGATTTCCCCACACCATGCTCGCCGCCGCCAATGCCAAAAAGCCGATGGTCATGGCGCTGGAAATGCCGGTCACCGACCACCCAGTGTCCTTCGACATGGTCAGCAAAAAGACCGGCAGCGAAAACATGGCGCCGATGGCCACGCAGCCCAGCAGGCCGCCCGCCGCGACGATGACCCAGCGATAGGAATGGTTCATGGAACTCTCCCGAATTGGCGCGGCTCGATGCACGCTCCGCCAAGGAACGCGCCGACATTCGCCATGCCGACATTTCGGAAGAATTTTTGTCCAATCCGTCGCCGCTGTCACGAGAAGCAGCGGCGGAAGGCGGAAAGACCCTTACTCGGCCGCGACCTTGTCCTGCGTATTGGTCTCGAAATCGCTGGCGTCGTGGCGCTCGCGCAACTGGCTGGAAGGATGGCCGCTGGTGCGGTTCACCATGCGCCCGCGCTTGGCTGCCGGCCGCGCATAGATCTGGTCGGCCCAGCGGATGACGTTCTTGTATTCGTGCACGGCCAGGAATTCTCCGGCGTCATACTGCCAGCCTTTGGCCATGCCGCCATACCAAGGCCAGATCGCAATATCGGCAATGGTGTATTCACCGCCCGCCACATATTCGTTGTCGGCCAGCCGGCGGTCGAGAACGTCGAGCTGGCGCTTGGTCTCCATGGCATAGCGGTCGATGGCGTATTCGATCTTTTCCGGCGCGTAGGCGAAGAAGTGGCCGAAACCGCCGCCGACGAAAGGCGCACTGCCCATCTGCCAGAACAGCCACGACAGAGTTTCCGCCCGCGCCGGTTGTTCGGTCGGCAGGAAGGCGTTGCCGAACTTTTCCGCCAGATACATCAGGATTGCGCCGGATTCGAACACGCGGATCGGCGTCTTGCCGCTGCGGTCGACCAGCGCCGGGATCTTCGAGTTCGGATTCGCTTCAACGAAGCCGCTGCCGAACTGCTCGCCCTTGCCGATATTGATCAGCCATGCGTCGTATTCGGCGCCTTTGTGGCCAAGCTCCAGAAGCTCCTCCAGCATGACCGTGACCTTGACGCCGTTCGGCGTTCCCAGCGAATAAAGCTGCAGCGGATGCTTTCCGATCGGCAGTTCCTTCTCATGCGTGGCCCCGGCGATCGGCCGGTTGATGTTGGCGAAGGCGCCGCCATGGCCCTGCTTCCAGCTCCAGACTTTTGGCGGCGTGTAGCTATCGGACATTGTTTCGATCCTGCTTTGATGATGTTGAGGATGGAGGGCCGGTCACGGACAGATAGGTCGCGGACCTGCTGGCCGCCAGTTTGCGCCAACACGAAACCGCGGCTGGCTCAGCCTGTTCCTGCTGACAAGAGCCGGAGCGCCGTCACGCAGCCGAGCGGGGCGCCAAGCTTTCGCCACGCTCAATCCGTCTGATGCCGGCATGACGAGACAAACCACCCTCGCCCACATCACCGGCCGCGTCCAGGGTGTCGGCTTCCGCTTCTGGACGCAAGAGCAAGCGCTGGCGCTTGGGCTTTCAGGCTGGGTTTGCAACGAGCCCGACGGATCGGTCAAGGCGCTGCTGGCCGGCACGCCGGATGCCGTCGCCGAGATGCTCGAGCGCCTGCATCGAGGGCCGCCTGGCGCGCGGGTGACGAAGATAACCACGACACCGATGAACGCAGGCGATAAGGAAGACGGCTTCCGCATCCTTCGCTAGCAGCCGCCCGGCTACCTTGGCATCGCTGCGCTTTACCCTGTCCAAGCGTGCCGCTTCGCCGCTCTTCCGCCTTGATGGCGTTTCAGCGTAGGATACTCGGTGGGCTGCCCGTCCGTCGTTCCCAATGGAGAGTTTCATGAAGACCATTCTTGCCGCCGTTCTCGCGCCCGCGGCGCTGCTGGCGGGGACGTTCGCCAACGCCGCCGATTTCAGGACCTATCAGGAGCCGGACGACCGCGACGGCGTGAAGATCGGTACGCTCTCCTGCGACATCGGCGGCGGCGCGGGCTATGTGCTGGGCTCGGCCAAGCAACTCAATTGCGTGTTCCATTCCTCGATCGGCGCCCGCGCGACGGAGAATTATACCGGCACGATCCGCAAGATGGGCGTCGACCTGGGCTTCACCACACAGGGCAGGCTGGTCTGGGCGGTTTTCGCCCCGACCGCCGGTTATCATCGCGGCTCGCTCGCCGGCCTCTACAAGGGTGTCACCGCGGAAGCCTCGGTCATCGCCGGCGTCGGCGCCAACGTGCTGGTCGGCGGCACGGCCGGTTCGATCCAGTTGCAGACGATAAGCGTGACCGGCCAGTGGGGCCTCAACCTCGCCGCCACCGGCACGTCGGTGACGCTCACCCCGAGTTGAGGCAGGCGCAGGGGCTGAACGCTTCGCCTCGTCGAACCGGAACCGGAAAAAATGGCGCCTGTTCACGTCGATCCCGCCAAGGTTCATCAGTTTGAAGATGCCGACGCCTTCTACGGATGGCTCGGCAAGAATCATTCGACCGCCGACGAGGTCTGGATAAAAATCCACAAGGTAGCATCGGGGTTGAAATCGATCACGCCGAAGCAAGCCATCGACGTCTGTCTCTGCTGGGGCTGGATCGACGCGGTGCGCAAGGGCCTTGATGACAGAAGTTTCCTGCAGCGCTACACGCCGCGCGGCAGGAAAAGCATCTGGAGCAAGATCAACGTCAACAACGTCGCCCGGCTGATCGAGGAAGGCGGGATGACCGAGCACGGCTTGCGGGAAGTCGACGCCGCCAAGGCCGACGGGCGCTGGGACCGCGCCTACGCGAGCGGCACGGACATGCAAATCCCCGCCGATCTGCAGGCCGCGATCGACGCCTGCCCCGAAGCCCGCTCCATGCTGGCAAAACTCGGCGCGCAGAACCGCTTCGCTCTGGCCTTCCGCATCCACAACATGAAGACCGAAGCCGGGCGCAGGAAGAAGATCGAGACATTCGTCGCCATGTTGAAGCGCGGCGAGACGATCTATCCGCAAGGTAGGAAGTGAGGCTTTCCGCCGGAAGCACGTGGCCTTAGTCGGTCAATCCGGGCACCCAGGCGCCGCGAACGCGGTGGCTAATTTGTGATCGAAAAACCTCGGCCGCCCTCCTGTCCGTACCGATTGGCCGCGCTAGCTTTCCATTGATCTCTTCAATGAAGGAGCCTGCCATGAAGCACCTCATCCCTGACGAGATCATATCGACCGCCGAACTGATCCCGTTGATCCGCAAGCCTCTCACTCCGGGCGAGCGTCTCGAACTCTGGGCGAAAGCGTTGGAACGCCATGCCGGACCGTTGAATGCATTAAGACGGCTGGAAGACCTGCCGTCCAATGAACTCCGTGCGTATCGCGGCGACAACACGCCGCTGACGGTCGCATACAACGACCCGATCCTGCGGGCCGAAGGTCTGAGCGGCGACAGTCTCGGCGACGCAATGGATTTCTTCGAGCTGAGTCCTCGAAACACCCATTGGTTGCTCTGTGATTGTTATTACCACGGCGCCATGACCGGCACCGGCCTCGCCAAACTTGTTCGCTATTACGCGCGCAGCAGCGAACGGCGAGCCAAGTGGGCCGGGATATTCAGAGGGATGCTGGGCTGGGCATCCTGAAGGCGTCTGATCGCGATCGACCCGAAGCCGGCCGCGAGCGCGGCCGGTCGCCGTTGGTCTGGCGGAAATCGCGCTATCCGTCCGGCAAAGCCTAGCTATTGCGCGTCGGCCATCACAGACTGGCCGCCCGCCCAGTTGCGCCACTGGCGTTCGCTGCCGTTGAAGACGTTGAGGTCAATCTTCCCCTTCACGCCGTGCGACAGACCGGACCCCGAATACTGCCAAAACAGCCATTTGCGGCCGGGATAGACCTTTGACGGGTGCTGCGCCACGGCCCGCAGCCAGAACGGATAATCCGGAAACGCGCCGCGCAAATTGTCGGCGTAAAAGTCCGGCGCCGTGTAGATGATCGGGCGCTGGCCGTAGTGGGCTTCCAGCTTGTCCATGAACACCTGCATCTTTTCTTGGACGCGCGCCCGAGACAAACGCCGCTTGCAGCGCGACTCGCCATTGTATTCGACGTCGATGACCGGTGGCAGCGCGCCTTCCACCCTCGGCACGTTGCGGATGAACCAGTCGGCCTGCTCGCCCGCGGTGCGGCACCAGTAGAAGAAATGGTAGGCGCCGCGCTTCAGCCCGGCTTCGTCGGCGGCCCGCCAATTGGTGCGAAACATCGGGTCGAGATGGTCGCCGCCGTCGGTGGCCTTGATGTAGGCGAAGTTGGCGCCCTGGCTGCGCAGTTTCATCCAGTCGATGGAGCCCTGCCAGCGCGATACGTCGACGCCATGCACCGCATATTGGCCGGGCGTGGTCTTTCCGAAATTGATCGGTTTCGCATCGCGGAACCGATGGCGATAAATCGTGCCGCGTGCGAGCGGAGCCGGACGCGCCGCCGGCTTCGGCGTCAGTATCTTCGACGGCTTTTGCGGCGCCACCAGCGCGATCGCCTCGACATCGGTCTCAACAGCCATTTGCGGGCGGGCAACGGCCACGGCGGTCTCCCCAACCGCCGTTTCCTCCAGAAGCGCGGACACGGTATCCGCCTCGCCGATCACTGCCTCGGGCCGCGCGACAGAGGCTGTCGTTTCGGAAGAAGGTTCCTGGATCTGGAGGCCGGCAACGCCGCCGCTGGACGTGCAGCCGGCGAGGCAAAGGGCAGCGAGAACGGTGATGACGACGCTTGGCGACCGCATTTGGACCTGTACGCAGAAACAAAACAGACCGAAGGCGGACGCCCCCGACAAAGCCGGGTTCAATTGCTAACGAGAAATTACCAATAAAGTTTGAATCGATTTTTTACCACGACACCAATTTACGCTTTGCAATGACTGCCGCTTCGACAAACGGCGCCACGTCTATGTTCCGCAAAAAGTCTCCAGCACACGCTCTTCCGGCTTTGGCGGGTCCACATAGGCCGAATGCGCGGGCTGCTCGTCGAATGGTCTTGCAAGCACCGAAAGGAGTTCCTCGAAAGGCGAAAAATCCGAACGATCCACCGCCGCGCGGATGACCTCCTCGACCCTGTGATTGCGAGGGATGTATTTTGGATTGACCGAGCGCATCATCTCCTGCCGGCCGACATCGAACTCCGGCTCGCGCGCCAGCCGCTCCTTCCAGCGGACGGCCCAACCGTCGAATTCCTCCGGCCGTTTGAACAGCTTTCGCGTCCCCCCTTCTCCGGGCACCGCGGCAAAATCGTCGCCAAGCCCACGGAAGACCAAGGTAAAATCCGCTTCGTTGGCCGACATCACCTCCAGCAGCCCGGCCGCCAGCGGCAGATCCTCCGGATGTTCGGCGGACAGCCCAAGTTTCCGGCGCAAGCCCTTGTGAAAGACGCCGTCATAAGTCGCCTGGAATTTCTTGAGCACGGCCTCAGCCAGCGCGACGGCCTCGTCCTCGCTGGCGGCGAGCAGCGGCAGCATCGCCTCGGCCAGCCGCGCCAGGTTCCAAACCGCGATGCGCGGCTGATTGGCGTAGGCATAACGGCCACCGGCGTCGATGGACGAAAATACGGTGCCAGGATGATAGGAATCCATGAAGGCGCAGGGCCCGTAGTCGATGGTCTCGCCGGAGATCGACATATTGTCCGTGTTCATCACGCCATGGATGAAACCCACCAGCATCCAGCGCGCCACCAGGCGTGCCTGCGCGGCAACAACATTTTCGAGCAGTGCGAGATAGGGAGTCTCCGCAGCCGCGGCCTCGGAGTAGTGGCGCTCGATTGCATAGTCGGCCAGCGCCTTCAGCGCTTCGTGATCGCCACGCGCCGCAAAATACTGGAAAGTGCCTATGCGGAGATGGCTGGCCGCGACGCGGGTAAAGATCGCGCCAGGTACCGCGCCCTCGCGGAACACCATCTCGCCGGTGCTCACCGCAGCCAACGCCCGCGTCGTCGGAATGCCGAGCGCCGCCATGGCTTCGCTCACCACATATTCGCGCAGCACCGGTCCAAGTGCGGCCCTTCCATCACCGCCGCGTGAGAAGCGCGTCCGCCCCGAGCCTTTGAGCTGGATGTCGCGGCGCTTGCCGCCACGGTCGATCGCCTCGCCGATCAGCAGCGCACGGCCGTCGCCGAGTTGCGGCACGAAATTGCCGAACTGGTGCCCGGCATAGGCAAGCGCCAGCGGCTGCACGTTCTTCACGGACGCGTTGCCGGCAAGCACCGCGATGCCGCCCTCGCTTTCGAGGAAACCGATGTCGAGATTGAGGTCCTCGGCCAACTGCCGGTTCAGCCTGATCAGTTTCGGCGCGCGTACGGGCGAGAGGTCGGCGCGCTGGTAGAAGCGGTCCGGAAGCTCCGCATAGCTGCTTTGGACAAAACCGGCTGCCAGGTCGGCCTGGCGCGGGGCCTCGATATTCACCTGATCCATGATCGTGCCCGGCGCTCCTGCGTCCGTGTCTCGTTCCCACCATATTGGAAGTCGCGCCGTATTTGGCAACTTTCCGCCCCGGACGCTGGCTCACTCACGATTTCCGTAGGAGACATTTCCTGCGGAACGGTTCGCCGCCGATAGCGGCGATCACCACCACGCTCGGATGTCCGGTTCTGGCAGCAGCAGTGTCCTGGCCCATCCCGCAACGCTTGCCTTCGCCACCACGCCCATAGCACTGTCCCGCATCCTGTGGAGCAAAACCATGATCCTCATCGGCCAGTATGATTCGCCTTTCGTCCGCCGCGTCGGCATCGCGCTGACGCTTTACGGCGTGCCGTATGAGCACCGGCCATGGTCGACCTTCGGCGAGGCCGACAAGATCCGGCCCTATAACCCGCTGCTGCGCGTGCCGACCCTAGTTCTGGACGACGGCGAGACGATCGTCGATAGCCATATGATCATCGACCATATCGACAGCCTCGTGCCGGCCGAACGCCGGATGTTTCCGGTCGAGGAGCCGGCTCGCCGACGTGCCTTGAGAGTCGCCGCCTTGGCAGCGGGCCTGTCCGACAAGGCGGTCAGCCTGTTCTACGAGACTCGGCTGCACGACAAGGTGTCGGACCTCTGGGTGGAACGCTGCCGCTCGCAGATATCAGCCGTCCTCTCGGTGCTGGAAACCGACCGCGCCGCGCGTCCGGGCGACTATTGGTTCGGCGAGACGATCGGCCACCCCGACATCATCGTCGCAACCATGCTGCGCCATCTATCCGAGGCGCATCCCGGCCTGGTTCAGTCCGCCGACTTTCCGACGCTGATGGCGCATTGGCAACGCCTGGAAGCGATGCCGGTGTTCCAAAAAATCCAACAGCCCTTCATCGCGCCTGCATGACAACACTTTGAAATCACACCTTGCCGAAAGGCGCTTTGACGCCAGACCGATGGGAATCAGCCCATGCCCGTCTCATGGCGCAGGTAGAAGGCCAGCGCGACGAATCCAAAGGCGAACGCGATGCCTTTCCAGTCGACATTTGCCGTTTTGAGCTCCTTGGCGAGCTTGAGCAACACCAGGCAAAGCACCGCCAGCCCGATCGCGATGAACACAAACCTGATCATTCGCAGCCTCCCCAAACGCAAACCGTCAAAAAAGATATGGGGTCGCAAGCCAGCGCATTTAAGGTCTGTGCGCCTGTCCGGCCCGATAAAGCTGGCTTCCGGTAACCGATTTCAGACTTTTGTCTTTACTGCCGGCCCACATATGATTAACCGAAGGCGCATGCCCTTGTAGCTCAGCTGGTAGAGCAGCGGTTTTGTAAACCGAAGGTCGCGGGTTCAAATCCTGCCGGGGGCACCAGAACTTACCTCCGCCACCCGAAGCCAACGCCGTCAGTTCTCTCCGCTTTCCCCTCCCGCCCCGTCATGCTAACCCGCTGTCGCGGGCGTATCCGCCGGGGAAAACACCGTTGCATCAGCAAAGACCGCGCAAGACCTTTGCCTTTGTCGCGTCGGGAGCCCCGGACGCCGAGGAAGCGGTGGCGATGCTCTCGAAGGCCTATGGCCAGATGCCGGTCGAGGACGCCGATGTGATCGTCGCCCTCGGGGGCGACGGCTTTCTGCTTCAGGTGCTGCGCGAGACCATGGGCACCGGCAAGCAGGTCTACGGCATGAATCGCGGCACGGTCGGTTTCCTGATGAACGAGTTTCGCGCCGACGGGCTGGAGGAACGCATCGAGACCGCCGATGCGGAGACAATCCGGCCGCTGGAGATGGAAACGGTTTCCGCCGACGGCACCACGGCGCGCGCGCTCGCCATCAACGAAGTGTCGCTGTTCAGGCAGTCCTATCAGGCCGCAAAAATCCGTATCACCATCGACGGCAACGTCCGCATGGACGAGTTGATTTGCGACGGCGTCATCGTCGCGACGCCCGCCGGCTCGACTGCCTACAATCTCTCGGCGCAGGGCCCGATCGTGCCGCTCGATGCGCCACTGCTGGCGCTGACGCCCGTCTGCCCGTTCCGGCCACGCCGTTGGCGCGGCGCGCTTCTGTCAAACCGTTCAACCGTGCGTTTCGACGCGCTCGAACAGCCGAAACGTCCGGTAAACGCGGTGGCCGACCATACGGAGATCAAGTCGGTGATCTCGGTCACGGTGCGCGAATCCGCCTCGCTCACGGCCACCTTGCTGTTCGATGCCGGTCACTCCTGGGACGAGCGTATCATTGCCGAGCAATTTCGCTATTGACCGTGTTGCAAAGCAAAAACCACAACACCATATATTGAAGAAGCGTTATCGGTCAAAAAACGGCTGATAATATTGACAAATCAGGATTCAGGCCGTAACGCGAGGCGACGATCCGCGAGAGGCGTGATCTTTGCTGCGGTACTGCAAACCGCGCCTTCTAACAGCTAAAGCAGCCGAAACACTTGTCCTCAGACACCGCGACCGCTCAAGAAGCGATTACATTTGCCGATCTCGGTCTTTCGCCGAAAGTCCTTTCTGCCGTCACCGACGCCGGCTACACCACACCGACGCCGATCCAGGCCGGCGCCATTCCGCATGCCTTGCAAGGCAAGGATGTGCTGGGCATAGCCCAGACCGGCACCGGCAAGACGGCTGCATTCGTGCTGCCGATGATCACCCGCCTCGAGAAGGGCCGCGCCCGGGCACGGATGCCGCGCACCTTGATCCTCGAGCCGACGCGCGAGCTGGCGGCTCAGGTGGAAGAGAACTTCGTCAAATACGGCAAGAACCACAAGTTGAACATCGCACTGCTGATCGGCGGCGTTTCGTTCGACGAACAGGACAAGAAGCTGGAGCGCGGCGCCGATGTGCTGATTGCCACGCCCGGTCGCCTGCTCGACCACCGCGAACGCGGAAAGCTCCTGCTCAACGGTGTCGACATCCTCGTCATCGACGAAGCCGACCGCATGCTCGACATGGGTTTCATTCCCGACATCGAGCGCATTTGCGAGATGATCCCGTTCACCCGGCAGACGCTGTTCTTCTCCGCAACCATGCCGCCGGAGATCACCAAACTCACCGAAAAATTCCTGCATTCGCCGGTACGGATCGAGGTTGCGCGGGCAGCGAGCACGGCGTCCAGCATCACCCAGCGGCTGGTGAAGTCCGGCAACAAGCCGTGGGACAAGCGCGAAGTTTTGCGCAATCTTATCAAGGCGGAAGCCGACAGCCTCAAGAACGCGATCATATTCTGCAACCGCAAGATCGAGGTTTCGGAACTGTTCCGTTCCCTGGTCAAGTATGATTTCGACGCCGGCGCGCTGCATGGCGACATGGACCAGCGCGCGCGCATGCAGATGCTGGATAACTTCCGCTCCGGCAAGCTGAAGCTGCTGGTCGCGTCCGACGTCGCGGCGCGCGGGCTCGATATTCCGGACGTGAGCCACGTCTTCAATTTCGACGTGCCGATCCATTCGGAAGACTATGTCCACCGCATCGGCCGCACCGGCCGGGCCGGGCGGTCCGGTAAGTCTTTCACCATCGCCACAAGAAACGATACCAAGTATCTGGATGCAATTGAGAAATTGATCGGACAGAAGATCGAATGGCACGACGGCGACCTGTCGACCGTGGTCGCACGCGAGGAGAGCGAGGACGCGCCGCGCCGCGAACGCGGCCGCGACAGGGATCGCAAGCCCCGCGAAGCGCGTGGCGGACGCCGGCCGGAGGATCATAAGCAGACCAAACGGCCGGAGGAATCGCCTCAACCTACGGTGGCAGCCAATGACGATCGCGCCGAAAGGCGGGATTCGATCCGGCAGGAAAACGCGGCTCGCCAGGCGGCCGCGCACGCACGCCAGGACCCGCGCCGCGACACGCGGCGTCCCCGCCCTCACAATGAGGACGACGACCGCGCGGTGCTGGGTTTTGGCGCCGATATGCCGGCTTTCATGCTGGTTGCGGGAAAAGTCTGATTCTTTTCCGCTCGGCTGCACGGTAGAATACGCGGGGACTGGCGGCGCGCTCCCACGCAGCGGCAAGTCCGGAATATGTCGTGATTTCAGTGACTTGGCGTTTTTCAGGCCAAAATTGGCATTTTTGAGCTGACGCAGCCCCCTCTTGAGCTTGCCGCTACGGCGTTTTGCGCGTCACCGCCTTGCCCTGCTGCTCTTTTCAAGCCGATAAACGTGACGTCATTTCGGACGCCGCGGGTTACCGCCAGCGGCAAAGCCTGATCGGAAAATCGGCCTCAAAAAAGTGCGACAGCCGACGCCTTCCGGCAACCAATCGGTCGCCGGAAGGATGCCAAGTCAGCAGACGGTGTCGGAGCTTCCAGCCCTATTCCGTCAGCGGCGAAAGCTGAATCTCGACGCGGCGGTTCTGCGCCCTGCCCTCCGCCGTAGCGTTGGAGGCGATCGGCCTTGTCTTGCCGAAGCCGGTGACCGCGAAACGACGCTGGTCGACACCCTGGGCATTCAAATAGTTGGCGACGGCAAGGGCGCGGCGCTGCGACAGATCGAAATTGTGGCTCTCGCTGCCGGTGGAGTCGGTAAAGCCATAGACGTCCACGATCGTCTGCTTGTAGCGCTTGAGCACCAAGGCCACCGAATTCAGCACCGGATAGAAAGCCGGCCTGATCGCGTCCTGGTCGACATTGAAGGTGATGTCCGACGGCATGTTCAAGATGATCTGGTCGCCGACGCGGGTCACGCTGACGCCGGTGCCCTGCAACTGGGCGCGCAGTTCGGCTTCGTTCTTGTCCATGGTCGCGCCGATGGCGCCGCCAGCCAAAGCGCCGATGCCCGCGCCGATCAGCACTGCGTTGCGCTGGGCGACTTTGCTGCCGCCGACCGCGAGGCCGGCCAGCGCGCCGAGGCCGGCGCCAAGCGCCGCGCCGCCCGCCGTGTTGGAAACCTTCTGCTCCCCGGTATAGGGATCGGTGGTGCAGGCTCCGAGAAACGCTGCGGCGGCAACGACGGCTACGATCTTGTTATACATTGATAAATCCCTCTCAGGCCGCGACTGTTCCCGCGACGCGAATCCCTTCGCGTCGTTGTACCATGAATTGCGGCGAAATCCCGAACGGGTTCGACCCGCAATCCCTTCAGCAGGCGTCAAGGCTTAAGAGGAAACTTGCCGTCTCAAAAACCTTTCGGCGGAACGAAGAGGCAGATCGTCCGCGAATTGTCGGCTCCCGCTACCGAACACCAATGGTATTCGCCATCGGGTGAATTCTTCAGCCGCGCATCCTGATAGCCGAGCACTTCGCCCGTGCCCTCAATCACATAACCTTCCGGACGCTCGCCGATCGAGGTCTGCGGCACTTCACGGCAATCGTAGCCCGAGCAGCAGGAGAAAGGATAGCTCCAGCCGTTCGGCTTAGCCGCGGTCGGCGTGGCGTCGTGCGCCGCAGCCGACATTCCGCCCACCACGACCCCGGAAGAGGACACAATCCAGACAGTAGCGGCGGCGACAACGGCGCGCGCGATACGACCAAGGGCTGATTGGGGGCTGGCTGCGATGGTGGGCATGGCTCATTCCTGTCAAAACGAGGCTCTCAAGCACTAGGCTTGCCCGTTCCCGGAACGTGTCTTCCCTTCAGCCGGTTCCCATCCGCTCATATAAGCCGCGACCGGCCATCAATGCTTTTTCCCCAACCCAGGTTACAGGTTGAGCCGATTCCTTCGCCGGCGCAAGATAATGCTGCGGTGCACAATGACGCAGGCTCTCGCTACACCGACCACCGGACAGCCAAAAGTCTGCGCCGCCATGGTTAACGATGGGTTAACGGCAAACTGAAACCGGCGCAGCAGGCGGCGGCCGCTGCGCAATCAGACAGCGGCCGAATGCGGCACCATCAGTCGATATCCGCGACCGGCTGCCCTGCCCCGCCCTCGATGCGGTGCGAGAGCGACGCCTCCATGAAGTCGTCGAGGTCGCCGTCGAGCACGTCCGACGGGCTGGTGCTTTCGACGCCGGTGCGAAGGTCCTTCACCAACTGGTAGGGTTGGAGCACGTAGGAGCGGATCTGGTGGCCCCAGCCGATATCGGTCTTGGACGCCTCGGTGGCATTTGCGACCGCCTCGCGCTTCTTCAGCTCTTCCTCGTAGAGGCGCGAGCGCAGCATTTCCCAGGCTTTTGCACGATTCTTGTGCTGCGAGCGTTCGGCCTGGCAGGCGACCGCAATACCCGTCGCCAGATGCGTGATACGGACTGCCGAGTCCGTCGTGTTGACGTGCTGGCCGCCCGAACCGGAAGAGCGATAGGTGTCGATGCGCACGTCGGATTCCGACACGTCGATCTGAATGGAATCGTCGACAACCGGATAGACCCAGATCGACGAGAACGACGTATGGCGGCGTGCATTGCTGTCATAGGGCGAGATGCGCACCAGACGGTGCACGCCGGATTCAGTCTTCAGCCATCCATAGGCGTTATGGCCCTTGATCAGCAGCGTGGCGGACTTGATGCCGGCCTCTTCGCCGTCATGCATTTCAAGCACTTCGACCTTGAACTTCCGGCGTTCCGCCCAGCGGGTATACATGCGCAACAGCATGTTCGCCCAGTCCTGGCTCTCGGTGCCGCCGGCACCGGCGTGGACTTCCAGATAGGTGTCGTTAGCGTCGGCCTCGCCCGACAGCAGCGTCTCGATCTGGCGCGCCCTGATCTCGCCGGAAAGCGAGCGGATCGCGGTCTCGGCCTCGGAGACGACGCCCTCGTCGCCCTCTTCCTCGCCGAGTGCAATCAGGTCGACATTGTCGTTGAGCGCCTGCGTCAGCCGCTTTATCGAGGTAATGCCTTCGTCCAGGCTCTGGCGCTCGCGCATCAGCTTCTGGGCTTCCTGCGGGTCGTTCCAAAGCGCGCCGTCCTCTGCGCGGACGTTGAGGTATTCCAGTCGTTTTACAGCGACATCCCAGTCAAAGATGCCTCCTCAGCAGGCTTATGGCCTGCTTGATTTCGTCGACGAGTTTCTCTGTCTCTGCACGCATGGCAGTGTTCTTGCCTTTCTGATTGCGCGGGAAATGGATCGGCGCGGACCATAGGGACGCCCCTTGCCCGTGTAAAGCAACCGAACCGGAATTTCCCGCCGATTGTTGGGCCGGAGCCGGGCGGCCTTCAGTAGAGGCCGCCGCCGCCCTGGCTGATCGCCTTGCTCGCCTGCGGCGACAGCTTTTCAGCCGAGATCGACTCGCCATCGTCCATGCCGATCACCCAATAGCTGTCGGCCGGGCCGGTGCCGGGCTTGAAGGCCTCCATGATCGTGCCGGCATCGCCTTCGCGCGCCTGCATGCCGGTCTTGCGGTTGATGGCGATGAGCTTCATGCCCTCCGGAACCTGGAAGTCGACGATCGGCGTGTCCTTCAGGATCTCGGCCATGAATTCCTTGAAGATCGGCGCGGCCAGGCCGCCGCCGGTCGCGCCTTTGCCAAGGCCCTGCGGCTTGTCGTAGCCCATATAGAGCCCGACCACGAGGTTGGGCGTGAAGCCGATGAACCAGGCGTCTTTCTCGTCGTTGGTCGTACCGGTCTTGCCGGCGATCGGGCGGCCGAGCTCGGAAATGGTCACCGCGGTGCCGCGCTGCACGACCCCTTCCATCATCGAGGTGATCTGGTAGGCGGTCATCGGATCGAGGATCTGTTCGGCATTGTCGACCAGTTCCGGCTCCGGCTGATTCTCCCAATCGGCGGCGACGCAGTTTTCGCACGCGCGCTCGTCATGCTTGAACACGGTCTTGCCGTAGCGGTCCTGGATGCGGTCGATCAGCGACGGTTTGATCTGGCGGCCGCCATTGGCCATCATCGCATAGGCCGTGACCATGCGCATCACGGTGGTCTCGCCGGCGCCCAGCGCCAGCGCGATATGCGGCGGCATCTTGTCGTAGACGCCGAAGCGCTCGGCATATTCGGCGACCAGCTTCATGCCCATGTCGTTGGCGAGCCGCACCGTCATCAAATTGCGCGAACGCTCGATGCCGGAGCGCAGCGTCGCCGGGCCGGCGGTCTTGCCGTCGTAGTTCTTCGGCGTCCAGACCTCGTTACCGATTCTGATGGTGATCGGTCCGTCCATGATCACGGAGGCCGGGGTGTAGCCGTTGTCGAGCGCGGCCGCATAGACGATCGGCTTGAACGACGAGCCGGGCTGGCGCTGCGCCTGCGTAGCGCGGTTGAATTCGGATTCCGAATAGGAGAAGCCGCCGACCATCGCCAGCACGCGCCCGGTATGCGGGTCCATCGCGACCAGACCGCCCGAAACCGCCGGAATCTGGCGCAGCGAATAACCGTTCCCGTCGGTCTTCTTCTCGACGAGGATCACATCGCCCGGCTTCAACACATCGCCGGGCGTGCTGGCACGCGCCTTCTTGCCGTCGACGACGTGCTGGCGCATGGCGAAGGCCATGTCCTCCTTGGCGATCGTGCTGGTCTCGCGCTCCTCCACCAGGGCTCCCGAAACCTGGCGCCCCGGCTGCAGGCCGATGGTGAGGTCAGAATTCGACGAATCCAGCACCACGGCAAGCCGCCATTCCGGCACGTCGTCGAGCTTCTTGACCTCGCCCAGCGCAACACCCCAGTCGCCGGTCAAATCTATTTGGGTGACGGGGCCGCGGTAACCGCGCAGGGTGTCGTATTTCAAAAGGCCGTTCTGCATGGCGCGGCGCGCCACAAGCTGCATCTTCGGGTCGAGCGTGGTGCGAACCGACAGCCCGCCCTCGTAGAGCGCGTTCTCGCCGTAGCGGGCGATGATTTCGCGGCGCACTTCCTCGGTGAAATACTCGCCGGCGAAGAGGTAGGTACCGTTGCGGCGCGGCTTGACGCCGAGCGGCTCGGCCTTAGCCTTGTCGCCTTCCTCGCGGCTGACGTAGCCGTTCTCGACCATCTGGTCGATGACCCAGTTGCGGCGCTCGATGGCGCGCTGCGTATAGCGGAACGGATGGTAGTTGGAGGGGCCTTTCGGCAGCGCCGCGAGATAGGCCGCCTCGGCCACCGTAAGCTCGTTCACCGATTTATCGAAATAGGTCAGTGCCGCGCCGGCGATGCCATAGGAGCCGAGCCCGAAGAAAATTTCATTGAGATAGAGCTCGAGAATGCGGTCCTTCGAATAGGCCTGCTCGATGCGGAACGACAGGATCGCTTCCTTGACCTTGCGGTCGAGCGTTTGCTCGCGGGTGAGAAGGAAGTTCTTGGCGACCTGCTGGGTGATGGTGGAGCCGCCCTGCATCGGGCCGCCCTTCGCATAGACCACGGCCGCGCGGATGACGCCCTCGAAGTCGACGCCGGGGTGCTTGTAGAAATTCTTGTCTTCCGCGGACAGGAACGCTGCCTTCACGCGATCGGGGATGGCCTGGACCGGCAGATAGAGGCGGCGCTGGCGCGCGAACTCGCCCATGAGCGAGCCGTCCACGGCATGGACGCGGGTGGTGACCGGCGGCTCGTAGTTGGCCAGCACCTCGTAGTCCGGCAGATCCTTGGCGAGGTTGCCGACATAGACCGCGACACCACCCGCCACCAGCAGCGCCAGCATGGTGCCGATGCCGAAAAAATAGCCGATGAGACGAATCATTTCCGCTCCAATACGAGGCTCGGCAGTTCTTGTTGAAACGCTGCGGTTTCGGCAACCAGAACCGGGCATTCCGAACGCGCTATATAAACCCTTGTCGCGTCCATGTGGATAAAATACGGCAGGACCCGCCTGCCGGACTGCCGATCGTCAAAAACCGCGTGCGTGTGGCGCCCCTGCAACGCTCTCCCGCAGGTTGCGCTCGCGATCGTCATCCACCCGCCGCCTTCGACGCCGCGAATTCCGATATCGCGTTGGCGATGGACGTCACTGCCTTGCCACGCCATTCGACGCTGCGCAACTGGGCCTCGTCTTTCTCGTTCGAAAGGTATCCGAGTTCCACCAGCACGGACGGCACGTCCGGCGCTTTCAGGACCTTGAACCCCGCAAAGCGGTGCGGATTGTTGATCAGGCCGACCGAATTCGACAGTTCGCCGACCAGCGTGCGGGCGAAGCGGATCGAGAAGGCGTGGGTCTCGCGGCGGATCAGGTCGACGAGGATGTCGGCGACCTCATGGTTCTCGTCGGGGATGTCGATGCCGGCGAGTTGGTCGGACAGGTTTTCGCGGTCGGCCAGCGCCTGCGCCTCGGCGTCGGAGGCCTTGTCGGAAACCGTGTAGACAGTGGCGCCGCGGATGCCTTTCATATTGATCGTGTCGGCATGCACGGAGATGAACAGATCCGCTTCCCGCTGGCGGGCTATGCGGACACGGTCGTCGAGCCGCAGGAACTCGTCGGTGGAGCGGGTCAGGCTGACGCTGAAGCGCCCCTCCGATTGCAGCTTGTTTTTGAGTTCGATGGCGAAAGCCAGCGTGATGTCCTTCTCGACCGTGCCGCTGACGCCTCTGGCGCCGCCATCGACGCCGCCATGGCCGGGATCGATGACGATGGAGAAGGGTTTTGCCGGCCGGTCGACGGATTCGCCGACGCGGGCACCCTTCGACGCGGCGATCGTCGCCCCGGTGGTCGTCGCCTGGTCGGCAAGGGCCGCCTCGAACGCGCGGTCGCTGGCGGCCGCGATATCGACTGCCAGGCGGAATCCCGATCCGTCCTCCTCCTTGATCACCTCGGCCTGCTGGACCTCGAACGGACCCTTGGTGGCGAAGACGACGCGCGACTTGCCGTCACCGATGGCGCCGTAGCTGACATTGCGGATCAGGCCGCGCGGCTTCATCGCCTTCGGCTCGAACACGAAGCGGGTTTCCGGCAGTTCGATCACTAGCCGGTGCGGCCCGCGCAGCAGGAACCATCGCAACTCCGGCTCGACGTCGAAATGCATGACGACGCGCATGTGGGTCGCATCGCCCGCCATCTTGAAGTCGCGGGCGTCGAGTTTTGCGGCTGAAGCCGTGGAAAGCGTGGCAATCGCGGCCAGCAAGGCCACCGCCAGCAGGGCGCAACAACGCCCGGCCGGCGGGAACATTCCCAAGGCTCTGCGGATGGCTTGGGCGGCGATACTCATTCCAATACCCGTCTTCGTAACTGGACCGATCTCGTTTCGTGTCCCCGGCACGAAACCCGTCGATTAACGATTGGTATCCAGATAAGGTTAACAAGCCTTTTCGGACCGCAGTCTGGGCAAATGCCTGAACGGTTCAGACTGCCCCCGCAGGTTACTCCGTCGCCGGCATTTTCGCCAATCGCAATCAATTTTGCGAAAATCGGCACTGTCGGAGCGCGCCTTGCCTGCCGGGCCGCGATCTCTCCGCAAAAATATACGTCACGCATCAGTTGAGATACGAGACGTATATACCGATATGCCTCCCATACGGAGCGTATGTGAGTTCTCGCACCAGGACTAAGCCAGAGAACCGGAACCCCAACACCCAATTCAGGAATAGGACAATGAGCAAACGCGACGCGGTCTTCCCCGCTGGCCGGCAGGCGCTCTACGAGATCAACCGTTATTCGGCGGCGATCCGCTCAGGCGATCTTCTGTTCGTTTCGGGCCAAGTCGGCAGCCGCGACGACGGCTCGCCGGAGCCGGATTTCGAAAAACAGGTGCAACTCGCCTTCAGCAATCTCACGGCGGTGCTGAACGCGGCCGGCTGCACTTTCGACGACGTCGTCGACGTGACCAGCTTTCACACCGACCCGGCCAATCAGTTCGAGACGGTAAACGCCATCCGGTTTAAGGTGATCGGCAATCCGCCCTACCCGAACTGGACCGCGGTGGGCGTCAACTGGCTTGCGGGTTTCGATTTTGAGATCAAGGTCATCGCGCGTATTCCTCAAGACGTTTGATCGGTTTCGGCGGGCGTCTAGAGCAAATTGCAGGCCCGGCTTGAGACGCTCGCCCGAGCCACCTTTCATTCTCGTCGAGGCGGATTCCTTGCCGAGGTTCGATGTACTGATTGACTGCCGGCAAAGCCGCGAACGAACGCCTTTGGCGGACACGGCCGCGCGACTCCTTTCATTTCGTCGGCAACCGGAATACGGGGTTGCCTAAAAGTCGGTCAAATCATAAAAGCGGTGCTGGTACACTGCAATGCTTGGAGCCTCCTTCTGTTACCTTAGGGAACGTGGTAGGCCGGGAGTAAGGTAAATGCGGCCGGACGCTCCCTCCGCGCAGGCAGTACCGTCATAGATTTCGTCCCGGAGGTCGCTGCGCGCGGCTTGTGGAACGTGAGGGAAACGGCGCGGAGTTCACTTCGCGTCGGCTCGATGTGAGCAAATAGCTGGTCCGGGCTTCCCGGGCCTTGGTTCAAGAGGATCCGCTACGCACGCAATGACCATAAGCGCACTTACGGAAAGGTCCGCAGCGTACCGCGCCGACAAGGCAGCGGGCGGCACCACCGTTGCGCGGCGGCGGCGGCAGGCGGACAGCAATATGACCGAAGCGCAGTATCCGCCCGTCCCGAGGCAGCGCCTTGCGCTGTCGCGCGGCGGAGGGCGTGCGCTCGGCAGGATAAAAAATAATGCCCAACAAGATGCTAATAGATGCCTCCCACCCGGAGGAAACACGGGTTGTCGTCGTACACGGTAACCGTATTGAAGAATTTGATTTCGAATCGCAGGACAAGAAGCAGCTAAAAGGAAACATCTATCTCGCCCGGGTCACCCGGGTCGAACCGTCCCTCCAGGCCGCCTTTGTCGAATATGGCGGGAACCGGCATGGTTTCCTTGCCTTCAGCGAAATCCATCCCGACTACTACCAGATTCCGGTGGCCGACCGGCAGGCGCTGCTGCGCGCCGAGGCCGAGGCGGCCGAAGACGAGGACGACGAGAGCGAAGGCAAGGAGCGCGACCGCGCCGGCGGCCGCAACCGGCGGCGCCGCGGCCGCAATCGCGGCGGACGCAACGGCGAGGAGGGATCGCGCGAGGCGTCGTCGGAGGACAATGCCGGCGGCGATAACGCTGAAAACACGGGCGGCGATGAAGCTGGCCTAGGCGATGACGAAGGCGGCGCCGAGGGCGAGGCTCCAACTCACGCCGACGATCTGCCGACCGAAATCCTTGAGGCCGGGGCGGACGAAACAACCGCCAAGGCCGGCGCGAGCGTGGAAGGCGGCGAGGTCGAAACCGCGTTCCAGCCCACCGAAGAAGAGGCGCCGGGTCGCGAAGAGCACGCCGGCGATAGCCAGCACGGCAGCGGAAAGGGCGAGAACGAGGAAACCGGTAGCGGCCCCGGCAGCATCGCCGCCGCGGTCGAAGCCGATGTGGTTTCCGAAGAGATCGAGAAAAGCCAGGACGACCAGGCAGAAGCCGCGCCCATCGAAAATCGCGGCATGGTCGAGGAACTACCCGACTCCGCAAGCGAAGAGCACGAGATCGAATCCGTCGGCGCCGACGATGCGTTCGAGGAAGTCCAGACAAGGCGCAAGCCGATGCGCCGCCAGTACAAGATCCAGGAGGTCATCAAGCGCCGCCAGATCCTGCTGGTCCAGGTCGTCAAGGAGGAGCGCGGCAACAAGGGCGCGGCGCTGACGACCTATCTGTCGCTCGCCGGCCGCTATTCCGTGCTGATGCCCAACACCGCGCGCGGCGGCGGCATCTCGCGCAAGATCACCAATGTGCAGGACCGCAAGCGCCTGAAGGAAGTCGTGCAGGATCTCGAAGTGCCGCAGGGCATGGGCGTCATCCTGCGCACCGCCGGCGAGAGCCGCACCAAGGCGGAGATCAAGCGCGACTACGAATATCTGATGCGGCTGTGGGAGAACGTTCGCACGCTCACGCTGCAATCCACGGCCCCTGCCCTCGTCTATGAGGAAGGCAGCCTGATCAAGCGTTCGGTGCGCGATCTCTACAACAAGGACATCGAAGAGGTCATCGTCTCCGGCGACGACGGTTATCGCGAGGCCAAGGACTTCATGCGCATGCTGATGCCCAGCCATGCCAAGGTGGTCCAGCCCTACCGCGACAGCGTGCCGATCTTCGTACGCACCGGCATCGAGGCGCAGCTCGACCGCATGCTGCAGCCGCAGGTAACGCTGAAATCCGGCGGCTACCTGATCATCAACCAGACCGAGGCGCTGGTCGCCATCGACGTCAACTCCGGCCGCTCGACACGCGAGCACTCGATCGAGGAGACGGCGCTGCACACCAATCTGGAAGCGGCCGAGGAGGTCGCCCGCCAGCTTCGCCTGCGCGACCTTGCCGGCCTGATCGTCATCGACTTCATCGACATGGAGGAGAACCGCAACAACCGCGCGGTCGAGAAACGCCTCAAGGACCATCTGAAGAACGACCGCGCGCGCATCCAGCTCGGCCGCATCTCGCATTTCGGCCTGATGGAGATGAGCCGCCAGCGCATCCGCGCCAGCGTGCTGGAATCGACGATGAAGCCCTGCCCACATTGCGGCGGCACGGGCCACGTGCGTTCGGATTCGTCGGTTGCGCTGTTGGTGGTCCGCGCCATCGAGGAATTCTTGCTCAAGGATTCGCGCAGCCACATCATCGTCAAGACGCCGGCGTCGACTGCGATGTACGTGTTGAACCACAAGCGCAGCACCCTGACCGAGATGGAAGCCCGTTTCGGCCTGACCATCACCATCGAGGCCGACGAGACCGTGGCGTCGCAGAACTATGCGATCTTCCGCGGCGCCATCGCCGAGAAGCCGCTGACGCCGATCGCCGCCCCCGCCGCTCCGATTATCGAACCGGAGGAGGAAGAGGATCCGGTCATCGAGGAGGAAGAAGAAGATCAGGAAGAGGAGATTGCCGAGCAGTCCGAGCGCCGGGAGCAGCCGCAACGGCAGGCCGAGGGTGACGGCGAGCGCCGGGGCAAGCGCAAGCGCCGGCGGCGGCGCGGCGGCCGTGATCGCGACCGTGATCGCGATCATTCCGGCCAGCAACAGACACCCGCAACGGCAGTCGAGGCGTCCGAGGAAGGTTCGGAATTCGAGGCCGACGACAGCGACGAGGCGGCTGGTGATGCCCCTGAAACGGCGGTCGCGGCGGTTGTCGCGGAGGCACCCGAGACCTCCGACGAAGGTGACCGTAAGAAGCGCCGGCGCGGCAAGCGCGGCGGACGGCGCAACCGTGGTGACCAGGACGATCAGGCGGGTGATGTCGCCGCGGACTCGGCCGGCGATGACGCCGCGGTCGACGAGCCATCGGAGGCCATCGCCGTTGCGGCCGAAGAAGTGGTCGCCGAGGCAGAAGCAGCGGACATCGCTGAGCCGGTCGTCAAGAAGCCGCGCCGCAGCCGCAAGAAGGCCGAGGCAACAGCGGCTGATGCGGGGGGCGAGACTGCCGCCGAAGAGGTGAAGAAACCGGCCAAGCGGGCTTCCCGGAAGAAGGCCACCGCGCCGGAAACCGTCGAGGCCGAGGCGGTTGCCGCTCCCGTCGAGGCGGCTGACACCGCGGAACCCGCGCCTGCCGAAGCCGAGATCACCGTCGAGCCTGCGGCGGAAGAGCCTATCGCCGTGGCGCCGGCTCCGACGCCCGAACCCACGCCAACCCCGGCTCCTGCCCCGTCGGAACCGGTTCCCGACCGGCCGAAGAAGTCGGGATGGTGGCAGCGCAAGGGTTTCTTCTGAGCGTATCTTGTCGTGACGCAGGATGTTTCGGCATCCTGCCCTCACGTGAACACGGCATGAGTCGGTTCAATCGTTGAAAAATCCCGGCAAAAATCCCGGCGTGGCCCATCGGCTCCGCCGGGATTTTTGCTTTCAGGGCGAAAAGATCGACCAGCCCATGGTGCGGGCGAGCTTTTCCAGCGCGATCGATCCCAGATGCGAATTGCCGTTGGCGTTGAGCCCCGGCGACCACACAGCCAGCGAGCCGACACCGGGCACGATGCCCAGAATGCCCCCGCCGACCCCGCTCTTGCCCGGAATACCGACACGGAAAGCGAAGTCTCCCGACCCGTCATAGTGGCCGCAGGTCAGCATCAGCGCATTGATGCGCCGCGCCCGGCCGGGCGAGACGACCGAGTGCCCCCCGTCCGGATTGCGCCCGTCGAAGGCAAGAAAGCGGCCTGCAAGCGCCAGTTGCCGGCAGCTTATGGCGATGGCGCAGTGGTGGAAATAAACTCCGAGCGCCAGTTCGGCCGCGTGGTCGAGATTTCCGAACGAGCGCATGTAATTGGCGAGCGCGAAATTGCGGAAGCCGGTGGCGCGTTCAGATGCTGCCACCTCACGGTCGATGTAGATTGAATCGTCGTCGGCCAGGAACTGGATGAACCGCAAGATCTCGCCGATCGCCTCGCGCGGCTCGTGGCCGGCAAGCAGCACGTCGGAGACAACGATCGCACCGGCATTGATGAAGGGATTGCGCGGGATGCCGCGCTCGTGTTCGAGTTGCACGATCGAGTTGAAAGGGTTGCCCGACGGCTCGCGGCCGACCCGCTTCCACAGCGCGTCGCCCACCTTGCCAAGCGCCAGCGTCAGCGTGAACACCTTAGACACGCTCTGGATGGAAAACGGCTCGTCTGCGTCGCCGGCTGAGATAACCCGCCCATCCTCAAGCGCCACGGCGATCCCGAATTTTGCCGGATCGACCTTGCCGAGTTGCGGGATGTAGGTCGCCACCGCGCCGCGATCGGAGCGGACAGCCATTTCGGCGGCGAGGTCGCCGAGGACCGTCTCCAGGTCAGGATGCTCCCGCACGGTCGTTTCCATCAGCGCAGCCATCGCCCGATACGGTCCAAGGCTTCAGCCATATCTTCATGGCTTCCCGCATAGGAGAAGCGCATGAAGCGGCTCCCCTGCCCGGTGTCGAAATCACGGCCGGGCGTCGCCGCGACATGTGCCTCCGCCAGCATTTTTCGCGCGAAAGCCATGCTGTCATTGGTCAGCCGCGAGACATCGCAAAAGGCGTAGAAGGCGCCGTCCATTGGCGCGGCGAGCGCGAAGCCGAGTTCGGGAAGGCGGCGCATCAGCAATTCGCGATTCCCAACATAGCGTTGCTTGACGCGGTCGAGTTCGGCGCTGGCGCCGAACGCTTCGCAAGCCGCGATCTGCGACAGTTCCGGCGGAGAGATATACAGGCTTTGCTGGATGCGCTCGACCGCCCGTACCAGCTTTTCCGGCAGCACCATCCAGCCGATGCGCCAACCGGTCATGCAGTAATATTTGGAGAAGGAGTTGATCACGATCACGTCGTCGTCAAGCGACAGCGCGGTCGCGTCCAGCCCGACATAGTTCAGCCGGTGATAGATTTCGTCGGAGATAACCGCGATGCCGAGCCGCCTGGCCTCCGCAAGCAGCGCCACCATCTCAGCATGCGGGACGATCGCGCCGGTGGGGTTTGCCGGGCTCGCAAAAAGCAGTCCGCGCAATGGCTTGCGGGCATGTGTTGCAGCAAGCTGGCAGGCAGTCAGGTAGGGAGCCTCCTCCATCTCCACCTCGACGACATCGAGACCGAGCGCTGCCATGATGTTGCGGTAGGCGGGATAACCGGGCGAGGCGATGGCGACAGCGTCGCCGGCATCGAACATGGCTAGGAAGGCGAGATTGAAGGCCGCCGAGGACCCGGTGGTCACGGCAATGCGTTGCGCCGGCACATCGACGCCGTAGTGCTCGCGATAATGACCGGCGATCGCCTCGCGTAGCGCAGCCGTGCCGAGGGCGTCGGTATAGCCGATGCGCCCGTCACGCAGCGCCCGCGCCGCGGCTTCGCGCACGGCAACCGGTGCCGGATCGGAAGGCTGGCCCACCGCCATCGAGATCACGGGAGCACCTTGCGCCTTCAGTCGGTTCGCCTCGGCCAGAATGTCCATGGCGTGGAACGGCTCGACCTCGCCGCGCCGGGAAAGCGATACCATTCTCGTCCGTGCTCCATGACTGCCGAGGCTGCCGCGCCGCACAAATGCCCGAATGATCTTGGGATCACAAGGCCTCGCGGCGTGGCCGCCAGACTATCTGGAGAAGTCTCGGACCGCGCTGGAAAGCTGCGGGGCCGGCAATCCGACCGGATGCGCCGCCGCTGCCCAATGGCCGGTGGAACGTGCGCGCACAACGGGCACGCAACCAACCGATTGCGATCCGCGTGTCCCCGTACTGTCGCGACCGGCGGCGCACGCTGCGTGCCGCCATCGGCCGGTAAGATGATTACATACGGTAGGCGATGGTATCGTTCCAGAAGCGATCGAGCCGCTGCAGCGCGCGGTTCATCTGCTTGAACTCTTCCGTGTTTATGCCGCCGACCTGCTCGATCGAACCGACGTGACGCTCGTAGAGCCCGCCTACCACCTCGGCAATCGCCGCGCCCTTCGGCGTCAGGCTGACCCTGACCGAGCGGCGGTCGATGCGCGAGCGCTGGTGGTTGATGAAACCGAGGTCGACGAGTTTCTTCAGATTGTACGAAACGTTCGAGCCGAGATAGTAGCCGCGCGAACGCAGCTCGCCGGCGGTCAGCTCGGAATTGCCGATGTTGAACAGCAGCAGCGCCTGGATGGCGTTGATATCGCTACGGCCGTTGCGGTCGAACTCGTCCTTGATCACGTCAAGCAGACGGCGGTGCAGCCGCTCGACGAGTTGAAGTGATTCCATGTATAGGGAGCGGATAGCCTCACGGCGATCGTCGGATACAGTAGCGGCTTTGGCCGCTGAACGCGGGTTGATCATTGTATTCGCCTCTCGTTTGTCGCCGGGTGATGTTTTGTTTTTCTCACCTTGGTCGCGACCCTATCGAATACACATAAAATTCGACTTAAACGCCAGCCTTAACAAGGCGTTACCGGCAATAGGTTTCAGCAGAGGGTTAACAAATATCCAGCCGCAACCGAAAAATTAACCTAAAGCCTTATCGATCCGGCGTGAGCGCAGCGCCGGAATGCGCGAAACGCCGGCTATTGCGGGACGGTGCGCTTCTGGAAATGGATGACCAGCCTGAAGGTCGCATAAAGGCAGGCGGCGAAGACATGCGAGGCGACGACCGCGTAGTGCCGGCCGAACAGGTCGGGAAAACCGGCATACATGACGATCTCGGTGGCTGCGCACAGGAACCAGATCACCGGCCCCCAGGACGCCAGCATCCACAGGCCGGCCGCCGCGAAAGGGAAGAACACCGCCAGCGTCACCGTGACCACCTGCCAATGCACAGGCATCAGATCGAGGCGCCAGAGCGGCGAGTCGTAATAACCGAGCAGCCGCACCCAATAGAGCACGCCGAACATAAGGCAGTAGACCGCGATGATACGCTGGAACCAGGCGAACAGGGATTCGACCACCGTCGGGCCAAAGGTCTGCGGCCTGGCCGAGACGTCGCTCACAGCTTGAGATCTCCACCGGGCAAGGGTGCGAAATAGGCCTCGACGGCGGCGTCGCCGACCCCGGCAAGCGTCGGCGGCTGCCATTTCGGCGCGCCATCCTTGTCGATGATGGCGGCGCGGATGCCTTCGGGGAAATCGTGGCCAGCGACCATGCGGTTCAATATACGGAACTCCATGCGCATGCACTCGTCCATGTCGAGCATGGCGCCGGTGTTGATCTCCCGGAATGTGACCGCGACACTGGTCGGCGATGCCTTGCCGATGGCCGCCAGCGCGGTCTCGGCCACTGTCTCGCCTGCTTCGCGCGCCTGCTCCAATCCGACAAGCAGGTCGCCAAGCTTCTCGCGCGAAAACAATCTTGCGATCGAAAACAGCGTGCCTTCGTCGGTCTCGGCCCGCGGGGCGCTTGCATAACCCTTCAGGCATTTGTCGGGCGCGACGCCCTTGCACAATTCGTCGAACACGTCGCCGATCGCGGCCGACTCGACCGTGTGGGTGGCGATGCCGGCCCTCAGCGCATCGCCCGAACGGATACGCGCGCCGGTCAGGCCGAGATACATGCCGTAGCTCGCCTTGAGGCGCGACAGCAGGAAACTGCCGCCGACATCCGGAAAGAAGCCGATGCCCACCTCCGGCATGGCAAACAGCGCCTTCTCCGTCATCACCCGGTGCGAGCCGTGGCAGGAAATGCCGACGCCGCCACCCATGACGATGCCGTCGATCAGCGAGACGCAGGGTTTTGGGAACCGCGCAAGTGCTGCGTTCAACCGGTATTCGTCGGCGAAGAACTGCACCGGCCGGTTTCCCGCCCGCATGGCGCGATAGGCATCGGCGATATCGCCGCCCGCCGAGAACGCCCTGCCCTCGGCCTTGATCACCACGAGCGCGACATCCTTGTCCCGCTCCCAGGCGGAAAACGCCTTCGACAGGGCAAGAATCATTTGATGCGTGACCGCGTTCAGCGCCTTCGGGCGTGTCAGCGTGATCACGCCGGCGACGCCGATCCTCTCGAAACGGATTTCGTCTGCTCCGCCAAAATCCATGCTCGTCCCGATTCTCGTCCCCTCTTCACCGCCCAAGCAGTGCTAAGGACGACAAGGCAGCGCGTCAACGCCGGCGGCAGCGCTGTCCATACCGTTCGCGTCGAATGAGCAGCCCGACGCGCCGGATCGGGTTGCCGTTTGCAACCGGATCGTGCGACAAGCGCCGCGGCGGGACATTGATTGAGGCTCCATATGCGGGCAGCGCCCACCTTCCTGTTCCTGGCAACGCTTTTCGCAGCCATCTGTGCCAGCGTTCCATCCCGCGCACTCGACCTGACATCGCTCTATACCACCCGGGCAATCGTCACGGGCACCGGCGAAACCAACCGGAGGCCGGGTTTGGAAGAATGCTTTCGCAGGGTGCTTGTGAAGGTGAGCGGTGACCCGAAGCTGGCCGAGAACCCGTCCGTGCAGGCGGCGCTGTCGCGGGCGGGATCATTCATCCGCGATTTCCGCTACCGCGACCGCATGGAGGATGTTCCCATTCATGACGAGCAGGGAACCTACGACCGGCCTCACGATCTTACCTGTGCCTTCGACCGCGCCCGCATCGACGCTTTCCTGCAGAAGCTGGGGCACAAGCCGTGGCTGGCGGAGCGCCCGCGCATCATGGTCTTCCTCGCGGTGAAGCAGGTCGCCCGGTCCTTCGTCGTGGCGCGCAACAGCGGCGACGGCAACTACATGCGCCAGTCGCTTACAGCCGCCGGGGAGCCGCTTGCGCTGCCCGTCGATCTGCCGGACGCCGCGACCCTTTCAAGTGCTGCGCTCAATGCCAACACCCTGCCGAAGGTCGACCTCGCCGACCTCGACGCCATCGCCGCCCGCTACGACGGCGCGCATGCGCTTGCAGGCGGGTTGACCTGGAGCGAGGAGGAGCGCGGCTGGATAGCCGAGTGGCGCATCGACCACGATGGCAAGGTCTATGAATGGACGCAGCGCGGCGTCAGCTTCGACGACGCATTCCGCAAGGCGATGGCCGGAACGCTGCAGATCCTTTCCGGCAACGGCCAGCCGCAATAATCCCGTCCGGCGCGCAACCGGTCGCATTGGTCGCCATCCCCGTCCATGCTAAGAGGCCGCCCTGGAGACAGCGCCATGAACAAGCACGCCCCCGCCCTATCCGTCGGCACCCGCAGCGTCGACGAGATCACCCAGAGCCGCCGGCTGCGCCGCATGCGCAAGGCCGACTGGTCGCGCCGGCTGGTGCAGGAGAACCGGCTGACGGTAGACGATCTGATCTGGCCGATCTTCATCATCGACGGCGAGAACCGCCGAGAGGATATCCCGGCCATGCCCGGCGTCTCCCGCATGTCGATCGACATCGCCGTCAAGGAAGCCGAACGCGCCGCGAAACTTGGCATTCCGGCGCTGGCGACCTTCCCGAATGTCGACCTCTCGTTGCGCGACCAGACCGGTTCGGCGATCCTCGACCCAGACAATCTGATCAACCGGACAACCCGCGCCATCAAGGCAGCCGTGCCGGAGATCGGCGTCATCACCGACGCCGCGCTCGACCCGTTCACCAGCCACGGCCATGACGGCATCTTGCGCGAAGGCATTATCGTCAACGACGAGACCGTCGCCCAGGTCGCGGCCGCTGCCGTGCTGCAAGCGCGGGCGGGCGCCGACATCATCGCGCCCTCCGACATGATGGACGGCCGTATCGGCGCGATCCGCGACGCGCTCGATGACGCCGGCTTCCAGGACGTGGCGATCATGTCCTACGCGACCAAATTCGCCTCCGCCTTCTACGGCCCCTACCGCGAGGCCATCGGCACCAAGGGCCTGCTGAAGGGCGACAAGAAAACCTACTATCTCGACCACGCCAATTCGGACGAGGCCGTGCGGGAGGCGGAGCAGGACCTGGCCGAGGGTGCCGACATGCTGATGGTAAAACCCGGCCTGCCCTATCTCGACATCATCCGCCGGCTGAAGGACGAGTTCGCCATGCCGACCTTTGCCTACCAGGTGTCGGGCGAATATTCGATGATTCAAGCCGCAGCCGCCAATGGCTGGATCGACGGCGAGAAAGCCATGCTGGAATCGCTCACCGCCTTCAAGCGCGCCGGCTGCGACGGTATTTTGACTTATTTCGCGCCGCGCGTGGCGGAGATGCTCAAGGGCTGAAGCCAGGTCGAACTTCAGGGATCTCAAGCATTCGCACGACACGGCCTCCGCACATCGCGAATGCGACTCAATTCTTCGAAATCGTTTCAAGCGATCCTGCCTTGACGAACTCAAGGAACAATGTTCCTATTTTGTTCTTGTCGAAGTCGGACCTTCTGCGACGGTTGTGACGGAAAATTGGCGTGAGCGCGTCGGGCACAATCCTTCATGCGGACTTGGATGCGTTCTACGCCTCGGTGGAGCAGTTGCTCAATCCAGCGCTGCGTGGCAAGCCGATCGCCGTGGGCGGCGGGGTTGTCCTCGCGGCCTCCTATGAAGCAAAGGCATTCGGCGTTCGCGGCGGCATGCCCGGCCGCAAGGCTCGCGAATTGTGCCCGGACCTGATCTTCGTCGGCGGTCATTTCCATGAATACCAGCGGCTTGGCGATGCCGCCATCGGCGTGCTCGGCGATTTCACGCCGCTGGTCGAACGTATCTCGATCGACGAGGCTTTTGCCGATGTGGCCGGCTGTACGCATCTGTTCGGCTCGCCAGCCGAGATCGCCGGAACCATCCGAAAACGCATCCGTTCCGAACTCGGATTGCCCATTTCGGTCGGCGTTGCGCGGACCAAACATCTGGCGAAGATCGCGTCACAGGTCGCCAAGCCCGATGGATTGGTCGTCGTCGATCCGACCACGGAGCTGGAATTCCTTCATGACCTGCCGGTCGATCTCATGTGGGGTGTCGGCCCGGTCACCCGGCAAAAGCTGGCAGACATTGGAGTCGGTACGATCGGCCAGCTCGCGCACACGCCGGGCTGGTCGCTCGAGCGCCTGCTCGGCACCGCAGCCGGAGACAAACTTGCCGCGCTGGCCTGGAACCGCGACCCAAGGGGCGTTCAGACGCATGGCCGTGCGCAGTCGGCAGGCGCACAGTCGGCGCTCGGCCGAAAATCAGCCGAGCCTTCGGTCTGGCGCCCGACGCTCCTGCATCTGGCCGACAGGGTGGCAACGCGGCTGCGCGCCAAGGAACGTTCTGGCCGCACGATCACCGCACGCGTGCGCTTCTCCGACCTGCGTTCCGTCACGCGTTCCATCACCCTCGACGCACCGGTTTCGGCGACGGTGACACTCGCCGAGATCGCCGAGGAACTGGTGCGCGGCGCGCTCGCAGATCATCCGGCTGAAAGAACGATCTCCCTGCTCGCCATTTCGGTCTCAGGCCTCGATGTGCGACCGCATCTGCAACTTGAATTCGATCTCGGCCTTGCCGACGAGAACCGCAGGCCCGGCACCAGACGGGGGGCGGCACGATGGTCGGCCGACCGGGCGATGGACACCATCCGCAAACGTTTCGGGTCGGATGCCGTTACCTACGGCGCCATGCTGGGCGGCGCCCACTCAGTGCCCGATGCATTCCGTGAACTGGCGGAAAAGGATCTTGGCTGACACGACCAGCCGCCGAACTGAGCCCGTTTCCGCCGCGGTTCCGGCTGCGCCTACGTCTCCGGAAAGTCCGGCAGGCTCTTGAAGGCGTTCTTCAACGCATTCGACCAACCATCGGAAACCGTTCGATAATACGGATCGTCCTGGCCGATGCGCTTCTGCATTCTGACCTGGAAGGCATCCTTCTCGTAGAACAGCAGATCCAGCGGCAGGCCGACCGACAGGTTGGACTTCAGCGTGGAATCGAACGAAACGATCAGCAGCTTCACGGCTTCCGCAAAACTCATCTCGCGGTCGTAGGTCCTGACGATGATCGGCTTGCCGTATTTGGTCTCGCCGACCTGGAAGAACGGCGTGTCGTCGGTCGACTCGATAAAATTGCCCTCGGGATAGATCATGAACAGGCGCGGCACCGAGCCGCGGATCTGGCCGCCCAGGATAAACGAGGCGTTGAAATAGCTGTCGGCTTTCTGGCCGGTCGGCGACGAATCGAGGATGACCTCCTTGACCGTATCGCCGATCAGGCGCGCCGTCTGGTACATGGACGGCGTCTCCAGCACCGCCGGCTTGCGCTCTTCCAGCGGCTTGGCGCGGCCGTTGAGCAGGCTGACGACGTTCTGGGTGGTGGCGAGATTGCCGGCCGACATCAATACCACGACGCGCTCGCCGGGCTTTTCCCAAACATGCATCTTGCGGAAGGTTGAGATCGAATCGATGCCGGCATTGGTGCGCGTGTCCGACATGAACACGAGCCCACGATCGATCTTGAGGCCGACGCAATAGGTCATCGAAGCATTCCGGCTCGGGCGTATCGATGTTCAAACTCGGCGGTCAGCCCGAATCCCGCGTCCCCTGCATTGCCGCAGGCAGCGGATTACTGCTCTACCGTGATCTGGACCGCAAGCGCTTCCGACGCCTGTCCCAGCCTAATGCCCGAAACTGGCGTGGCCTCGCGGTAGTCGCGGCCGACGGCGAGGCGGACATAACGTTCATCCGGCGAAATTTTGTTGGCGGCGTCGAACGCAACCCATCCGAGCGCGCTGACATGCGCCTCGGCCCAGGCATGGCTGGCAACCTGATTGACCGTGCCGTCCACCAACAGGTAACCGCTGACATATCGCGCCGGGAAGCCGAGGCAGCGCGCGGCGGCGACGAAAATCTGGGAATAGTCCTGGCAAACACCATCGCCGAGCTTCAACGCCTGTTCGGCCGTCGTGGCGGAATCGGTCGCGCCCGGAACGTAGTGCATACGGGCGGCCACCGCGTCCATCAGGTCGTGCAGCCGGTCCAGTTCGCTGGCGGCTGCGATGATCTCGGCAAGATGCAGGATTTCCTCGCCGGGCGCGGTCAGATCGGTCTGGCGCTGGAACAGCCAGAGGGGCGCGAACCCCTGATGCGGACCGGTGACGCCAGCCGTATCGAAGGTTTCGACGATGCCGCCGGCCTCGACCGCCACGACATGCGGATCGCCTTCGACGCTGACCAGGCGCGTATCGTTGCCGAACTGGTCGACGAAACGAAGCTCCTCGCGGGCGCCGTCAATCGCCAATGCCCAGGATACGATCGCCTGTGTCGGGCCGCTCAGCGGCGTGAGCCGCAGCCGCTGCAACCCGTACTGGACCGGGACATCGTAGCGATACTCGGTGCGGTGCGTGATCTTGAGGCGCATGGAAGGAATGAAACTCGGACGATCGTGAAACTTCAATAGAACCGATAGCTGCGAGCCACCTCGTCGCCAAGGCGGTTGTTGTCCTGAATGAAGCCCGTCAGGAATTCATGCAGGCCCGAATCGAAAATCTGCTTGATCGTCGCCCCCTTCAGTTTGGCCGTGGTCGCAGCCAGCGTCTCATGGCACTCGTGCCGCACGCCGTAGGCTTCCTCGAGAAATTTGAGGCTGTCGGCGAGGTTGCGATAGCAGAAGGCCAGCGAGCGCGGCATGCGGGCGTCGAGGATCAGATATTCGGCGATGTTGGTGGGCCTGTAGTCGGCCTCGTAGACCCATCGGTACGAACGGTGTGCCGACACCGAGCGCAGGATCGATTCCCACTGGTAGTTGTCGAGCGACGAGCCGACCCAGTGAATCGACGGAAGCAGCACGTAATATTTGACGTCGAGGATGCGCGCGGTGTTGTCGGCGCGCTCGATCAGGGTTCCGAGCTGAGAGAAATCGAAAATCTCGTTGCGCAGCATGGTGCCGTGGAACGTGCCGCGGATCTGAGCGGTCTCGCGCTTGATGGTGTCGAGCACGCTGGGCAGGTCGCGCTCGTCGACCGGACGCGCCAGCGCGCGCTTGATCGCCATCCACGCCTCGTTGATCGATTCCCACGTCTCTCGGGTCAGCGCGGTGCGCACCATGCGCGCGTTGCTGCGCGCCGTGTCGATCGACGAGAGCACGCTGGAAGCGTTCGTCGCGTCGCGCAGCAGGAAATCGGCCACCGCCGGCGCCGAGACCTGCGAATGCCTGTTACGGAAGGACAACTCGCAGCCGGCGCTGACCACGACGGAGTTCCACTCCTCGGCCGAACTTGCCGTGCGCGTCAGCGCCATGCGCAGCCCCGCATCGAGCAGCCGCGCCATGTTCTCCGCCCGCTCGATGTAGCGGTTCATCCAGTAGAGGCCGTTGGCGGTGCGACCCAGAAGCATCAGGGGACCCTGCGGGTAAGCGAATAGCGAATAGCAAATAGCGAATAGGGAGAAAAAGCGCGCGTTCTCATGACTTCCGCTGCAGACTCCTGACCATCGAGCGCAACATCCTTCCGATCTCGTCGGTTTGGGCGAGAAGCCGGGTGGTGTCGGCATCCGGCATCAAACCTACTCTTCCACAAATGACTAGATGCGTTTCCAATTCTTTGAGCGAGCCTTGCGCCACGCGGAGAAACTGAATGAACGAACCGGTATTTTCCCGCCCATGCCCCTCGGCGATATTTGCGGCAATCGATGCAGATGACCTTCGTATTTGTGATGTCATCCCGTAGACTTCGCTGTTTGGGAACGACTTCGTCACGGAATAACATGTCACAGCCAGTTCCACCGAAGCTTTCCAAACCACCAAATCCCTGTACGAATTTATTGTCGCCTTTGGGTCCACCCTTCTTCCCTATTCGCTACTCCCTATTCGCTATTCGCTCTCTCAATCATCCAACACCCAAGTATCTTTCGTCCCCCCACCCTGCGACGAATTCACCACCAGCGACCCTTCCTTGAGCGCCACGCGCGTCAGGCCGCCGGGCACGATCTGGACGCGGTCGGAGACCAGCACGTAGGGGCGCAGGTCGACGTGGCGGGGAGCCAGCCCTTTTTCGGTCAGGATCGGACAGGTCGACAGCGCCAATGTCGGCTGTGCAATATAGTTGGAGGGGCGTGCGGCCAGCTTCTTGCCGAATTCCTCACGCTCCTTCTTGGACGCGGTCGGACCGACCAGCATGCCGTAGCCGCCGGAGCCGTGAACCTCCTTGACCACCAGTTCGGCAAGATGCTCCTGGACATATTTTAGACTGCTCGGCTCGGAACAGCGCCAGGTCGGTATGTTGCCGAGGATGGCCTTGCGGCCGGTGTAGAACTCGACGATGTCCGGCATGTAGGAATAGATCGCCTTGTCGTCGGCAATGCCGGTGCCGGGTGCGTTGGCGATAGTTATGTTGCCGGCGCGGTAGACATCCATGATGCCCGGCACGCCGAGCGTCGACTCGGGATTGAACGTCAGCGGATCGAGGAAAGCGTCGTCGACGCGGCGGTAGAGCACGTCGATCTGCTTGAACCCCTCCGTGGTGCGCATCGCGACGTGGCCGTCGATGACCCGAAGGTCCTGGCCCTCGACCAACTCGACCCCCATCTGGTCGGCGAGGAACGCGTGTTCGAAATAGGCGGAATTGTAGAGGCCGGGCGTCAGCACCGCTATGGTCGGTGTGCCCTTCACGCCATCCGGACGGACCGCGGCGAGCGACTGGCGCAGCAGTTTCGGATAGTCCTCGACCGGCCGCACCTTCACCCGCTGGAACAGTTCGGGGAAGAGTTGCATCATCGTCTCGCGGTTCTCCAGCATGTAGGAGACGCCGGAGGGCGTGCGCGCATTGTCCTCGAGGACAAAAAACTCGTCCTCGCCGGTGCGCACGATGTCGACACCGATGATGTGCGTGTAGACGCCGCCCGGCGGGCGCACGCCGATCATCTCGGGCAGGAACGCCTCGTTGTTGGCAATGAGTTCCTTCGGCACGCGGCCGGCGCGCAGGATCTCCTGCCGGTGGTAGATGTCGTCAAGGAAGGCGTTGAGCGCCTGCACGCGCTGCTCGATGCCCTGCGTCAGACGGCGCCATTCCTGGCCGGAGATGATGCGCGGCACGATGTCGAACGGAATGAGGCGCTCGGCGGATTCCGCCTCGCCGTAGACGGCGAAAGTGATGCCGGTCTTGCGGAAAACGCGCTCGGCATCGCGCATCTTCTCCGTCAGCCGAAGCGTGTCCTGTTCCTTTAGCCAGCTGTCATAGCCGAAATACGGTCTGCGAATACCGGATTTTTCCGGCGACATTTCATCGAACGCAACCAAGCGCGCACTCCCCTATGGCTGCATTTCAAATGCGTTGATCCAGAAAAGCAAGCGCAATCGGATGGTTGCGCGACCGAAACAGGCAAATGGCCAAATTTGCCCAAGATGCGGGCAAACTGCGCAGCAGCTTTGCGGAAGGCTTGGGCAAATCGCGACCAAGAAATGCCGGGGCGGCTAGGCGTCCGGTGAAACCATGGCGGCCGAATCCTCGTATAGTACGAAGGGGACCAACCGTGATGGCCCCGCCGACACAAAGGGGACCAGCCATGCGCCGCATCCTTTTTGCCTTGTTCATGCTGCCCGTGCTGTATGTGAGCGCGCTCGCCGGCGATGCCGAGATCAAGGCTGCGCAAGACACGATCGGCGCGCAGATCGAAGCCTTCAAGCGCGGCGACGATGCCGCCGCGTATGGCTACGCGGCGCCAAGTATCAGGAATATCTTTCCGACACTGGAGATGTTCATGTCGATGGTGACCAGCGCCTACCAGCCCGTCTACAACCCGCGCAGCTACGCCTTCGGCAAGTCCGAGGAGGTGGGGCCTGCGTCCGTCGTCCAACAGGTGCTGATCGTAGGCCCGGACGGCAAGGACTATGAAGCGCTCTATACGCTGGAGCGGCAGCCAGACGGCAGTTACAAGATCACCGGCGTCAGCCTGAAGGCGTCGAATTCGGTGAGCACCTGACTGACGAAGCAGCCAGTTCTGTTAGCCCCGAAGGCGTTCCGGCACCTTTATGATCGCGGCTCGCGCTCGCAAGCCAGATAGTCCGCGAGCCGCTGCCGCAACTGCGCGACCGCGTCAGCCGCGGCGAGGAACCGGGCGACCGGCATCACCTCCCAGCGTTCGCCTTCGCCGCCGAACACGATGCCTGCGAGCGCGCCGGCAGGGAGTTCGGCAACGAGAAAGACGGTGGGGAGCCCGTCCGGCCTGTTCGATGGAAACCATCGCTCCCAGATGATCGTTGCCGGTTCGATGGCGAGGCCGAACTCTTCAAAAGCCTCGCGGATTGCGCATTCGGCCGGCGTTTCGTTGCCCTCGCGCCCGCCGCCGGGCAGATCCCACATGCCGGGAAAGGGGATGCCCGGCTTTTCGTCGCGTTTGTAGACAAGCAGTTCGCCTTCGCAGATCAGAGCGATCTTGGCCCCGGAGAAGGCGGAATGCCGCGGCATCTCAAAGCGCCGGGATGTCACCCCTCGCCCATTCCTGCGAAATCAGCGCCGCCCGTTCGACGAACGCACCCGCCTCGATGGCATCGCGAATCTGCCCCATCAGGCTCTGATAATAGGCAAGATTGTTCCAGGTGAGCAGCATCGCTCCCAGCGCCTCCTGCGAGCGGACGAGATGATGCAGATAGGCGCGCGAGTAGTCACGTGCGGCCGGGCAGTTGCTTTCCTCGTCTAGCGGGCGCGGGTCGTCGGCATGGCGGGCGTTGCGCAGATTGACCTTGCCGCGCCTGGTATAGGCGAGGCCGTGGCGGCCGGCGCGGGTCGGCATAACACAGTCGAACATGTCGATGCCGCGCGCCACCGATTTCAAGATGTCGTCGGGCGTGCCGACGCCCATCAGATAGCGCGGCTTGTCCGCCGGAAGTTCCGGGCAGGTCGCCTCCAGCATGTCGAGCATCACCGCCTGCGGCTCCCCGACCGCCAGCCCGCCGACAGCGTAGCCCTTGAGTTCCATCGCCTTCAGCGCCTGCGCCGACCGGACGCGCAGGTGCCGCTTGTCGCCGCCTTGCACGATACCGAACATCGCCCTGCCCGGCTGGTCGCCGAACGCCGTCTTGCAGCGTTCCGCCCAGCGCAGCGACAATTCCATAGCCCGCTCGATGTCCTTTTCCTCGCCGGGCAGCGCAACGCACTCGTCCAACTGCATCTGGATGTCGGAGCCGAGCAGCCCCTGGATCTCGATCGAGCGTTCCGGCGACATCTCGTAGGCCGCGCCGTCGATATGCGAGCGGAAGGTGACGCCGTTTTCGTTCAGCTTGCGCAGCTTCGCCAGCGACATGACCTGGAACCCACCGGAATCGGTCAGGATCGGATGTGGCCAGCGCGCGAACTCATGCAGGCCGCCAAGCCGCGCGACACGCTCGGCGCCGGGCCGCAGCATCAGATGATAGGTGTTGCCCAAAATGATGTCGGAGCCAAGCGCCCGAACCTGGTCCAGATACATGGCCTTGACCGTGCCGGCGGTGCCGACCGGCATGAAGGCCGGCGTCCGGATTGTTCCGCGCGGCATCGACACTTCGCCGCGCCGGGCCTTGCCGTCCGTCGCCAGCACTTTGAAGCCGAATTGTTCAGCCATCATATTCCTTGTCGTGAACGGGAGCGTCCCCCGCCTGCCGATCGAGCGAGGCGCGATAGCGGATGCAGCCGCGCATGAATTTCGGCCAGGGCGGCACCGCAATGGACGGTTTCGTCCGTTCCGGCAAGAGGTCCCACATGTCCGGGTGATGCCAACAGAGATCGTGGCCGGTGGCGTCGCGGTGCATGCGTATGGCGTTGCGCAGCTTTCGCACCTCGGCCGCCAGCGCGCCACGGTCCATCGCCTCCAGATCTTCGTCCATCGCTACGCCTCCTTGCGAAACAGCAGCCCCGCGTCGCCATAGGAGTAGAAACGATAGCTGCTTTCGATCGCATGCGCATAGGCGGCGCGCATGGTGTCGAGGCCGGAAAAAGCCGAGACCAGCATGAACAGGGTCGAGCGCGGCAGATGGAAATTGGTCATCAGCACGTCGACGGCGCGGAAGCGGTAGCCCGGCGTGATGAAGATCGACGTCGCGCCGGACCATTCTCGCACCACGCCGTCCTCGCCTGTCGCGCTTTCAAGCAGCCTGAGCGAGGTCGTGCCGACTGCGACGACGCGCCCTCCCCGCGCATGGACAGCATTCAGCGCTGCCGCCGTGCCTGCCGAAACCGTGCCGGTCTCCGCGTGCATCTTGTGGTCGGCCGTGTCATCGGCCTTGACCGGCAAGAACGTGCCGGCGCCGACATGCAGGGTCACGAAATGCCGTTCGATCCCTGCCTTGTCCAACGCGGCAAAAAGTTCGGGCGTGAAATGCAGCCCGGCGGTCGGAGCCGCCACAGCGCCCTCCTCGCGGGCATAGACGGTCTGGTAGTCCGTGAGGTCGCGGGCATCGTCGTCGCGTTTCGAGGCGATGTAGGGCGGCAGCGGGATATGGCCGACCGCGTGCAGCGCCTCGTCGAGAAAGGCGCCGGACAGGTCGAAGGCAAGCAGCGCCTCTCCGGCCTCGCGCTTCTCCACGACGGTAGCATCGAGCTTGCCCAGGAAGCAGGCGTTGCCGTCATGGCCGAAACTGATGCGGTCGCCTTCGGCTACGCGCTTGCCCGGCCGCAAAAAAGCCAGCCAGCGATCCGGCGCCACCCGCATGTGCAGCGTGGCGTCTACATGCGCGCTCGCTTCGCCGCGCCGGCGGATGCCCCGCAACTGCGCCGGGATAACTTTCGTGTCGTTGAAGACCAGCGCGTCGCCCGGACTCAGCAATCCCGGCAGGTCGCGCACCGACCTGTCGTCAAGCGCACCATCGGGCCGCACCACCAGCAACCGCGAAGAATCGCGCGGCTCGGCGGGGCGCAACGCAATCCGCTCATCAGGCAGGTCGAAATCGAAGAGGTCGACTTTCATTCCGGTTCGGAGCAATCGACGACGAAGGCGCCCTCGCCCTTCAGCGAAAAAACGCCGCCGGCGACGGTTGTCTCCCCCTCGCTCGCCTTGAAAACACGCAGCCGGCCGATGATTTCGGAAACCCCTTCGTCGGTGATGTCGAGCACCAACTGCCGGTCGTCCTCGAAGGCCTGGCCGACCGCGATCGGCGTTCCCGGCCAGCTTTCCGGCGTCGACGACCAGACCTTATCGCCGACCGTCACCACGACACGGGAGATGCTCAGCACGTCGACATGGCCGACCAGCAGGTCGACGCCGACGCCCTTGCCGTCACCGCAGGAAATCTCGCCGGTGGCCATCGCCGGAACGGCCGATGCCAACAGTCCCGCGGCAAGAAGCAAAACCCGTTTCATCGTCGATCCCGCGCCGGCCCTGAGCTAAAACGCAGCCGATCCTAGTACAAGCGTACCAGCAGCGCCCCGGCAAGCAGAAGCACGGCGCCGGCTATGCGGCCGAGCGAAATTTCGCGCACCGCCATGCCGAGAAAACCGATGCGGTCGAGCAGCATGCCGGCCAGCAATTGCCCGGCGACCAGGAACGCCATCAGCGCCGCCGCGCCGATGCGGGGGATGAGGATGGTCGAGAGGGTGACGTAGGACGCGCCCAAAATGCCGCCGACGACGAACAGCCACGGCGCCGGCGCCCGCCAGTCCAGCGAAATGTCGTTGTAGCGGGTGAAGGCGACTGAAACGATGCCCAGCACCACCGCGCCGGACAGGAACGAAAAGGCGGCGGCGGCCACGGGAAGGCCGAGGCCGCGCGCCAGTTGTGCGTTGATCGGCGCCTGAACGGCGATGAAGGCGCCCGACAATATGCCGAGCACCGACCAGACGAGCCCCATCATCGCGCGCGATCCTGTCTTGAGCGGCGGTCAGGCCGCCGCGACGTCCGCCGCGACCTTCATCGAGACGATCTTGTCGGGGTCCTGCACCGGCTCGCCGCGCTTGATCTTGTCGACATTCTCCATGCCTTCGATGACCTGGCCCCACACCGTGTACTGGCGGTTGAGGAAGCTCGCATCGCCGAAGCAGATGAAGAACTGCGAATTGGCCGAGTTCGGGTTCTGGGAGCGTGCCATCGAACACGTGCCGCGGCCATGGTTGACATTGGAGAACTCGGCCTTGAGGTCCGGCTTCTCCGAGCCGCCCATGCCGGCGCGCGACGGGTTGAACGAGGCGCCGTCCGACTTGCCGAACTTCACGTCGCCGGTCTGCGCCATGAAGCCGTCGATGACGCGGTGGAAGACCACGCCGTCATAGGCGCCCTCGCGGGCCAGTTCCTTGATGCGCGCGACATGGCCGGGCGCCAGATCCGGGAAAAGCTCGATGACGACCTTGCCCTTGGTGGTTTCAACAATGAGCGCCTGCTCGCGATCCTTGATCTCGGCCATATCTTTTTCCTTGGATTGACAATTGCCCCGGCTTCAGACGCGCGGGGATGGTTCGGACGTCACTTGTCCGAGGCGATGCGGACTTTCAACATGCGGTCGGGCTCGCTGACAACCCCGTTCTGGCTGGAATCGCCCTTTTTTATCTTGTCGACGAGTTCCATGCCGCTCTCGACCTCGCCGACCACCGTATACTGGCCGTTCAGGCCGGGATTTGGCGCCAGCATGATGAAGAATTGCGAATTTGCGGAATCCGGATCCTGGGCGCGCGCCATGCCGACGACGCCGCGCACATAGGGCTCGGCCGAAAACTCGGCCGGCAGATCCGGCTTGTCGGAGCCGCCGGTACCGGCGCGGTCTGCATTGTAGCCATCAGCCATGTCGCCGAACTGCACGTCGCCGGTCTGCGCCATGAAACCGTCGATGACGCGGTGGAAGGCGACATTGTCATAGGCGCCCTCGCGCACCAGCGCCTTGATCTGCTTGACATGCTTCGGCGCCAGATCGGGCCGCAGCGCGATGACGACGTCACCGTCCTTCAGCGTGATGATCATGGTGTTTTCCGGGTCGGCGGCTTGCGCCGGCGCAAGGAACGTCAACGAGCCAATGATGGCCAGCGAGGCGGCGAACTGCCGCCGGGAAATTTTGAACTGCATGGAAGGGACTCTCCCGATTCCTGGGTTTACGTCTCGAATTTCTTCTTCAGCGCACCGGCGACGACGGTCGGAACGAAAGGACGGATGTCGCCGCCCATCGACGCGATCTGCCGCACAAGTGTGGCGGTAATGGTGCGCACCGACGGGCTGGCCGGCAGGAAGACCGTCTGCAGGTCGGGCGCCATGGTCTCGTTCATGCCGGCCATCTGCATCTCATAGTCGAGATCGGTGCCGTCGCGCAGGCCGCGGATCATGATCGAAGCGCCGACCTTGTGGGCCGCGTCGACCAGCAGCCCATCGAAGGAAACGACCTTAATGCGGTCGGCGTTCTTGCCGAGTTCCGCCCTGGCGGTCGCCTGGATGAGATCGACCCGCTCCTCGAAGGAAAACAGCGGCTTCTTGCCGGGATGGATGCCAATCGCCGCATGGATCACGTCAGCCACCGCCAGCGACGCCTTCAGCACGTCGAGATGGCCGTTGGTCAGCGGGTCGAAGGAGCCGGCATAGATGGCGATGCGTTCCGTCATGGCCGGTGCTTCTAGCGGGCCGTCCGCGCAAAGGCAATTCGGCCAGCCCGTGATTGCCAGGTGAGCGACCGTTCAAATTCGAAACCGGCATAGGGCAACAAGAAAGAGCGGACGACAGCGCGGCAATAAACTGTTCACCAACCTGAAGCCGAAGCTCAGGCCGCCGGCGAAATGTTCACGAAAGCTTCATCAGCACCCGGCGAAGTCGATACCCATATATGAAACCAAAGGCCAAGAACCGCGTTACCGCAATCAGGAGAACGCCGTCATGATGATCACAATGCTCGCCGCCGCCATGACCCTCGCAATGCTGATCGCGACAGTCTTCGGACTTCATGACGAGGCCGAACGCATCAAAGTCGAGAATCGCGAAAAGCAGAATCGCGGCTTCGGGGCGCGGCATCTCCGGTAACGCAGTCCGAGGGCTCGCGACTGTCGGGCCGGTCCGGCTAGGCTGGTCTTCGAGCCGTTACGACCAACCCGATAACGGGCTCCGCGTTTTCACTTCGCAGCTTCTCCCTGCCAACGGAAACGACATCAAATCCAACATCTTCAAGACATTTCCGCACATAGTTCTCGCTGTGCGAATAGCGGCCGTTGACCGCCAGGCGGAACTCGTCCTCTGCATTGTCGAGCGCCTCGACGGTGAAGACGAGGGCGCCACCAGGCCTGAGCGATGACGCCGCGGCAGCGCAAAACTCTTCCAGCCGGCCGAAGTAACAAAGCGTGTCGGCCGAAGCGACGGCATCGTAGATTGCAGTGTTGGCCAGCAGGTATTCGGTCAGTTCGCCGCGTTCGAGATAGTCGTAAAGGCCGAGCTTGTTCGCGTTCTTCAGCATGCCGCCGGACAGATCGACGCCGACCAGTCGCGCGGCATGGGGCTTGAAATATTTGGCGCATTTTCCCGTGCCGCAACCCGCATCCAGGATGATGAGTCCCGTCGTATCCCTGCCCACGGCGACGCTGAGCGCGTCGCCCACCAATTCCGGGGCGCGGTATTCCAGGCTGTCCAGCTTGGCGTCGAATGAACTGGCAAACTGGTCGAAAAGTTTGCGCACATAGACGTCGGAAGCCCGGTCCGGAACGTTCTCGCCAGTCATCGAGGCGCGCATATGCTGGGCCTGGGGGTCGTTCGGGTTGGCGTCCGCCCATTTCTTCACAAAATCGATCGCCAGATCCTTCAAACCGGCAAACCAGTAGGCCAGCGCCAAAAAATGCGCCGGCACGCCCTTGTCCGGCAGGTGCACGGTCGCCTTCCAGAAATAGTCGATGGCCTCCCGCGCCCGGCCGGTGTCGAGCAGGATCGCGGCGAGGTTCTGATGGGCGACGCCGAACTCCGGATTGATGTCGATCGCCTTGCGCAGCAGCTTTTCGGCGAACCCGTCATTGCCGGCATATTTCACGATCGCCGCCAGGTTGGCATAGGGATCGGCGAGGTTGGGATCGAGTTCGATCGCCCGGTCATAGGCCGCGACGGCCGCATCCGTGTCGCCGAGTTCCACATAGGCATTGCCGAGATTGTTGCGGATGCCGGCATGGGCGGGCGCTATCTCGGCGGCGCGGTTCAAGATCTCGACGCTTTTTCGCGGCCCGTCGAGATGAAAGCGCACGACCCCCAGATAGTTCAGCGCGTCGGCGCGAGCCGGCTCGATTTCCAGAACGCTTTCAAGGATTTCGGCGGCACCCTTCAACTGTTTTTTGCGCATCAGCTCGACCGCCATCTCGACGGCGTCGTCGACCGTGAGTTCCACACCATCCTCGGTTTCGGCGACTGCCGTTGCTTCGGTCATGGGACGCTCCTTCCGCCAGCGGGCGCGCAACACGTCGCCGAAACTGGCCGGACCCAGTCGTAGGAGCCGACTGTAACGGGCAAAATGCGCGCCGGACAGGGAAAGTAACAGAGCAGCCGCTTCGGCCAAATCCGATTGGTCGCGAACACGGCGACCGTGGCGGATATCGGGAACGCCGGCAAAGGCGGCGGACAAACCAGCCGCCGCCTTTTTTGGAACCGGTTATTCTGGCGAAGGCTCGGCAGGCGGTTCGGACTGGCCGGCCTCGGCCTGCACAACCTCCTCCTCGTCCGACTGCGGCTCGGAAATGCGCTCGACCGACACGACCTTCTCGCCCTCGCCGGTGTTGAAGATGGTGACGCCCTTGGTGGCGCGGCTGGCGAAACGGATGTTGTGGACCGGGACGCGGATCACCGTGCCGCCGTCCGACACCAGCATGATCTGGTCGTCGTTCTCGATCGGAAACGCAGCGATCAGGCGTCCGATCTCGTCGACCTTCGACACGTCGGTGGCGCGGATGCCCTTGCCGCCGCGGCCGATGACACGGAAATCGTAGGACGAGGACCGCTTGCCGTAGCCGTATTCGGTGACGGTCAGCACGAACTGCTCATGTGCCTTGAGTCGTTCGTAGGTTGTGTCGGAAAGTTCTCCGCCTTCACCCACATCCTCGTTGGTCAGCGCCACATCCTCCTCGCCCTCGCCGCCCTCGGCGGAGGCCAGGCGCCGCTCGGCGACGCTGCGTTTCAGATAGGCCGCCCGCTCCCAAGCCTCTGCCTCGACGTGCTCCAGGATGGTCATCGAGATGGCGCGGTCGCCTTCGCCAAGCGCAATGCCGCGCACTCCCTGAGAGGATCGGCCGGCAAACACGCGGACATCGTCGACCCTGAAGCGGATGCACTGGCCACTATCGGCGGTCAAAAGCACGTCGTCATTGTCCGTGCAGGTCTCGACGGCGAGGATGGCGTCGCCCTCCTCGTCGAACTTCATGGCGATCTTACCGTTGCGCTTGACGTCGGCGAAGTCGCTGAGCTTGTTGCGCCGCACCGTGCCGCGCGTCGTCGCGAACATCACATCCAGCTTGCCCCACTCCGACTCGTCGGGAAGCGGCAGGATCGCCGTGATGCGGTCGCCGCTCTCGATCGGCAGCAGGTTGATGAGCGCCTTGCCGCGCGACTGCGGATTGCCGATCGGCAGCCGCCAGACCTTTTCCTTGTAGACGATGCCGCGCGACGAGAAGAACAGGATCGGCGTGTGCGTGTTGGCGACGAACAGCCGCGTGACGAAATCGGTCTCCTTCGTCGCCATGCCGGCGCGGCCCTTGCCGCCACGGTTCTGCGCCCGGAACAGCGACAGCGGCACCCGCTTGATGTAGCCCTCATGCGTGACGGTGACCACCATGTCCTCGCGCTGGATGAGGTCCTCGTCCTCCATGTCGGCGCCGCCGTCGACGATCTCGGTGCGGCGCGGCGTGCCGAACTCCTCGCGCACCACCGTCAGTTCGTCCTTGACGATCTGCATGATGCGCGCGCGAGACGACAATATGTCGAGGAAATCCTTGATCTCATCGCCGATCTTGTTCAACTCGTCGGCGATCTCGTCGCGGCCGAGCGCGGTGAGGCGCGACAGTTGCAGCGCAAGGATCGCGCGCGCCTGTTCTTCCGACAGATTGTAAGTGCCGTCCTCGTTGATGCGGTGGCGCGGGTCGTCGATCAACCGGATCAGCGCCTCGACGTCGGCCGCCGGCCAGCGCCGCGTCATCAACTGCTCGCGCGCCGTCGCCGGATCGGGCGCGTTGCGGATCAGCTTGATGACCTCGTCGATGTTGGCGACGGCAATCGCCAGGCCGACCAGGATATGGGCGCGCTCGCGCGCCTTGCGCAGCAGATATTTGGTGCGGCGGCTGATCACCTCCTCGCGGAAGGAGACGAACGCCTTCAGCATGTCGATCAGCGACAGCACTTCCGGCTTGCCGCCGTTCAGGGCCACCACATTGGCGCCGAACGAGGTCTGCAGCGGCGTGAAACGATAAAGCTGGTTGAGGATGACCTCTGCGTTTGCGTCGCGCTTCAGCTCGATGACGACACGATAACCCTGGCGGTCACTCTCGTCGCGGATGTCGGAGATGCCCTCGATGCGTTTCTCGCGCACCAGTTCGGCCATCTTCTCCTGCATCGTCGCCTTGTTCACCTGGAACGGGACTTCGGTGACGATGATCGCCTCGCGGTCGCCGCGGATTTCCTCGACATGCACCTTGCCGCGCATGATGATCGAGCCGCGGCCAGTGGCGTAGGCGTTGTAGATGCCGGAGCGGCCGAGGATGATGCCTCCCGTCGGAAAATCCGGCCCGGGAATGATCTCCATCAACTCCGGCAGGTCGATCGCCGGATTGTCGATCAGCGCGATGCAGGCGTCGACGACCTCGGCGAGATTGTGCGGCGGGATGTTGGTCGCCATGCCGACGGCGATGCCGCCGGACCCGTTGACCAGCAGGTTCGGGAAACGGGCCGGCAGAACCTTCGGCTCTTCCCCGGAAGCGTCGTAGGTATCCTGGAAATCGACGGTTTCCTTGTCGATATCCTCCAGCAACTCGTGCGCGACCTTCGTGAGCCGCGATTCCGTGTAGCGCATCGCCGCCGGCGGATCGCCGTCGATCGAGCCGAAATTGCCCTGGCCGTCGATGAGCGGCACGCGCATCGACCAGTCCTGGGCCATGCGCACCAGCGCGTCGTAGATCGAGGCGTCGCCATGCGGGTGGTATTTACCCATCACGTCGGCGACGGGGCGCGCCGATTTCACGTATTTGCGGTTCCAGTGATAGCCGCTCTCATGCGAGGCGAAGAGGATACGGCGGTGCACCGGCTTCAGCCCGTCGCGCACGTCGGGCAGCGCGCGGCTGACGATCACGCTCATGGCGTAATCGAGATAGGAACGCTGCATCTCCTCGATGATGGAGATCGGCTCGATGCCGGATGGATCTTCAGGGCCGCGCGGAGGGGTCTGGTCGGTCAAAATCGATCACTAGAACGTTTCGGGAATCATTTTCCGCTTATATAGGAACGGCGGCGTTTTCTCCAACGTTCGGGCCCGCCGCCGGCGACTTTGCACGGCTTTTTATCCGACCGTTTTCCCAAGCGATTTCATCACGATAGGAGAAGGCGCCGAAACTTCGCCGCAAGAGACAGCGCATAGACCGGGAAATTACGGCAGCAAAGTGTCGCATCCGTCACGCGCTTGACCATCGCGACGTGCGCCTTGTCGACGCCGCCGACGAGAAACCTTCGGGTTGCGACCGAAAAAGGTCGCTCTGGCAAGTTCCGCGCCCACGCGCTACGACTTGCAAAATCGCGCGCGGAGGGGAACGTGCCGAGCCATGACAGCATCCTGAACGCTTTCCTGACGATCCTCGTGACGATCGATCCGCCGGGACTGGCACCGCTGTTTCTCGCCTTGACGCGCGGCATGACCCGCGAGCAACGGACCCAGGTTTCGGTGCGGGCCACGATCATCGCGTCCGCCATCCTGATCCTGTTCGCGATCGTCGGCGCGGTCGTGCTGAGCGGCCTCGGCATAACGCTGCCGGCATTCCGCGTCGCCGGCGGCCTGCTGCTTTTCTACATTGCCTTCGAGATGGTGTTCGAGCGGCGCCAGGACCGGAAGGAAAAAAGCGCCGACATGGCGATCACCAAGGACCAGATCCAGGACATCGCCGCCTTCCCCCTCGCCATCCCGCTGATTGCCGGGCCGGGCGCGATCTCGGCCACGGTGCTGCTTTCCAGCAGTTTTCAGGGGATTGCCGCGAAATCGGCATTGGTCGGCATCATCCTGGTCTGCATGGGGCTTACCTATCTCGTCTTCGTGCTCGCCGAACGTGTCGACCGCTTTCTCGGCCAGACCGGCCGCACCATCCTGACCCGCCTGCTCGGCGTCATTCTCGCAGCGCTGGCGGTCCAGTTCGTCGCCGACGGCATCAAGGCGCTGATGGCGGCGTGAGAGCTCTCTTCGTCCTCTCCATAGCGGTACAAAAAATGGGCCGAAAAGGCCGAGGCCGATAACGCGCAGGCGGAAACGCCCGCGCGCCGGAAACAGCCAGACGCGATTTCACTTCATCGTCCCAACCGCAAGGCGCAGCAGTTCGCCCATGCGCTCGTGGCTGATGCCGTGGTCGACGCGGGCGGCGCGGTGGACGACGACGAGGTCCATTTCCGGCACGACGATGACGTACTGTCCACCGAAGCCGCTGGCATAGAACACCGGCGCATGAAGGCTGAGCCTGTCGCCCGGCGCGTCGGCCTCGGCCGTCCACCACAGATAGCCGTAGCCTCGCCCGCCCCCGAGATCGGTATGCGCGCGCGTGCTGTCCCGCACCCAATCTGCCGGGACGATCTGCCTTCCCTGCCAACGCCCTGCCTCGAGATACAGCACGCCGACCCGAGCCAGGTCGCGAGCCGAAAGGCGCAGCTTGTAGACAGGATGGACCGATTCCGGCCCGTGCTGGTGATAGCAGTCGGCGGCCGAAAAGTCCTGCATGCCAAGCGGCACCGCCAGCCTCGAATAGAGGACGTCGAACACTGACTGTCCGGACCGCTGCTCGAGGATCGAGCCGAGCACGTTGAAGTCCCAATTGTTGTAGAACCAGGCCGCACCGGGCAGAGAGGAGCCGCGCTCCGGCCGGCCGTGTGCCGTGTCGTAGACCGAAGGATGATAGACTCCGGAACGCGCCGCGAGCAGGTGCCGTACGGTTGCCCGCCGCTCTCCGCGGGTCAGGCCGCCGACATCGTCGATGCCGAAATCCTCGAGCGTCGCATCGAGATTGAGCGTGCCTTCCCCCGCGAGGATTCCGTAGAGCGCACTGATCAAACTCTTGCGGACGGACGCGACGCTCGTGTTCAGGTCGACGCGGCCCCACTCGAACACCGTGCGGCCACGACGCACGACCATCATCGCCGTCGATCCACCCCGCACCAGTTCGGCGGGCAAGATTGCCTGCAGATCGGACGATACGCGGGACACCGGCCTTACGCGCCCTTTATCGTTTTCTCCTCAAAGGAGAAGATGCTGGAAGGACCGCGCCTCAGAACGGTATCTCGTCGTCCAAATCGCGGGACGAACCGCCGCCGCCGCCGCGCGAACCACCGCCGCCGCGCCCGCCGCCATAGTCATCCCCAGGGGCGGACTGACCGAAATCCGAGCGCCCGCCGCCACCGCCATATCCGACCTGGTCTCCCCCTTGGCCTCGCGTGTCCAGCATCTGCAGTTCGCCCCGGAATTTCTGCAGGACGACCTCGGTCGTGTAGCGGTCCTGGCCGCTTTGGTCCTGCCATTTGCGGGTCTGCAACTGACCCTCGACATAGACCTTCATGCCCTTCTTCAGATACTGCTCCGCCACCTTCGCCAGATTGTCGTTGAAGACGACGATGTTATGCCACTCGGTCTTTTCCTTGCGCTCGCCGGAATTCTTGTCGCGCCAGGTCTCCGAGGTGGCGATGCGGAAGCTGACGACCGGATCGCCCGAGTTCAGCCGGCGAATCTCAGGGTCGGCGCCGAGATTGCCCACCAGAATGACCTTGTTCACGCTACCCGCCATCACACTTCTCCGCGCTTGTCCTAAGTTTGGCTGTCCGTAAGCTCGTCCGCATCCTAGCCCATCGACGCGCACGGCGCGGCGCTCGACGGAAATTCAGGCGGCCTGTCCACAATTTGTTTTGTACTTGTTTTGTTCGCAGGAGGCCAGCGAAAAATGTCAGGAGGCTCACCCGCTCGCGTTTTGCTTTCGCCGGCATCGCTCCTATGATCGGCAAGATGATCCTCGCTCGTCTCCCTGTGGCCGCCCTGCTCGTGACCTCATCCGCCGCGCCGGCGTTCGCCGACCAGCAGCCCCGGACGACACTCCCCGGCGTCGAGCGGCCTGAGCCGATCGTCAAGCCGCTCGCCGAGCCGCTGGAACCGGCGTCCAAGAACGGTGACGGCTTCGTGCGAATGGGCAAGTGGGACGTAAAGATTTCCGGCTATGTCAGGGTCGACATACGCGCCGGCACGCTGCCGGCACAGTCGCGCTGACGTTGCTGCCGGGGACACGTTGAACCCGAGCCGCCGCACGCTTCTCCCGCTGTTGGGGGTTCGCAGTTCTCCGGCCCAATTCACGCAGGCGCATGACTGCTTCCCTGAAGGTCAAGTTGTGAAAGAAGGCGTCAGCCCGAAACGCTTACCGATCATCCTCCTGCGCAGCGGCGAGTTCCTCCGGGCTGTGAACCTCGGTGTGGGGCTGCCCGATTTGCCCCTTGAGAACCGATTTCAGCATGAGCTTGGCGCGGTCCGCCCTCTGCTTGGAATTGGCGGACAGAACCAGCATATCCGGCGTCAGTTCGACCGTGGCGAAAACCGGCGTGCCATCCTCGAGCTCGATATGCAGCCGTTCATCCTGAACCCGGGCGTACTTATCCGACGGTCCAGCGGGCACCGAAACACTCTCCGCCGGTTCCGTCCAGTTCCACAGGCCCTCTTCCTGCGCCAGCAGTTCGGGGATTTGCTCCAGGCGCCGGGCTATCGCGTCGGCCGTGGCTCCGGGCGTAAGTGGATAGGAGATCGTATGGAATGAAAGCTCCTCGCCGTCGCTGTTGAAGCGCGGCGGCGGCACCTTGTCGATCCTGCCGTTCAGCATGTCCTCCAGCCAGATCGCGGTGAACGCCGGCGCCGAGCCATGCAGGAAGATCGTTTCGGCGAGCTCGGGAAAATCGATGCCCGCCATATCGTCCTCCGTCGGCACTTCCTGCTTCGACACCTCCTCGCCGATCCTCTTCATCGGATCCGAGATTGCCTTGACCACTTCGGCATAGGCCGCCTCGCTGAACGTTGTCAGTCCGCCGGCCAGACGGTGCTTTCCGGCCACTTCGACGACCCTGCAGCCGAGCCGGTCGAGATCGCGCAAGCCGCGCGTCGCCGAATGCTCGGTAACGCGCACCGGCTCGCCGCCACGGATCATGTCGCGCAGCAGCATGGACTGTCCGGGGACGATCTCGCTGACCTCGTAGACGCTGAAGAGGGAATCCCGGAGCGCCTCCATGTAGCGGCGGGCCGAGGGCGATTCCTTCCAGCCGCGCCGCTTGAGATAGTCGTCGACGATGGTGCGCTCGTCCTCCTCGGAAGCTGGCCTTGTAACGAAATCCTCAAAGGCGCAGCCCCAGAGATTGGTCATCTCCCGTTCGCCGATCAATTTTTCCAGTTGCTCGAAATCGATGCCGTAATCCTCGAAAGCCGGGCCGAAATGCTCGTCGAAGACATCGTCGAACAGATCCTGCCACTCGTCCCTGTTGGACCATTTGATAAGACCGGCAAGTTCGTGGCTTTTCGACATGGGATTCCTGCCGGCTTGGCGAATGGACGGACGTGGCCATCTTAGCGGCAAGGTGGATGTAACACGATGACAATGGATGGTTTTGTCGGGTCATCCACAAGACGAAACCCTGCCGCTCGTCCGAGCAGGCAGGGCTTCTGGATCTTACCCTTGCCGGGAATGTTTTACCGGCTTTGATTTCGGGTGCTTCGCGGCGTCAGCCGACGACCCGACCAATAGTCTCTGATTGTAGGGGAAACGGCCAGTCCTGCCCGCCGGTTATCATCCCGGCCATTCGCTAGCCGCCGGCTCCTGCTCAGGCGCGGAGCCCTGTGGAACTGTCCGGTGGAGTCATGCCTCGCTCCCGTGTTCGTTCAACACATGCCAGCCGGGAAATCGACCTGCGGCGTCTCGCAGATCCGGGCTTTTCCGCCGTCTGACCGGCAATGCCGATCTCTCCCAGGCGACGATGCGAGTCTGCCAAGCCCAGCCGCCCGCGTCAACCCCAGACCGCAGCCGGCAAAGAAATGTGATCGGAAATGAGTGTACGCCGGCCCTGTGCTTTGTCAGGAGGATGTTCAACTTTTGTTCTTTTCGCTTGCCCAACGCGGACAAAGGCGGGTAAATCCGCCTTTGGCGGAGACCACCTCGACATGGCGATCTCCATACCTACATAGGCACGGGCGGCCTGTTGCGGGCTGAACCGATTTCACATGAGCGACAGGCGGCGGAGCGGCATGGCCGACCATAAATACATTTCGGTGCGCGGCGCGCGCGAGCACAATCTCAAGAATGTCGATCTCGACCTGCCCCGCGACAGCCTCGTCGTGATGACCGGCCTGTCGGGCAGCGGAAAGTCCTCGCTCGCCTTCGACACCATCTATGCCGAGGGCCAGCGCCGTTATGTCGAGAGCCTGTCGGCCTATGCGCGGCAGTTTCTGGAGATGATGCAGAAGCCGGACGTCGACCAGATCGACGGCTTGTCGCCCGCCATCTCGATCGAGCAGAAAACCACCTCGCGCAACCCGCGCTCGACCGTCGGCACGGTCACCGAGATCTACGACTACATGCGCCTGCTCTATGCGCGCGTCGGCATTCCCTATTCGCCGGCCACCGGCCTGCCGATCGAGAGCCAGACGGTCAGCCAGATGGTGGACCGCGTCATGGCGCTGGAGGAAGGCACGCGCCTCTACCTGCTGGCGCCGATCGTCAGGGGCCGCAAGGGCGAATACAAGAAGGAACTGCTGGAACTCCAGAAGAAGGGTTTTCAGCGCGTCAAGGTCGACGGCGCCTTCTACGAGATCGCCGAGGCGCCGGCGCTCGACAAGAAATACAAGCACGACATCGACGTCGTCGTCGACCGCATCGTGGTGCGCGGCGACCTCGCGGCGCGGCTGGCGGATTCCATCGAGACGGCGCTGAAGCTGGCGGAAGGGCTCTGCGTCGCCGAATTCGCCGACAAGCCGCTGCCGGTCGAGGAGACGGCGGAGGGCGACAGCGCCTTCAAGTCGAAGAACGAAACCCACGAACGCATTCTTTTCTCGGAAAAATTCGCCTGCCCGGTCTCCGGCTTCACCATTCCGGAGATCGAGCCGCGGCTGTTCTCCTTCAACAACCCGTTCGGCGCCTGCCCGACCTGCGACGGCCTCGGCAGCCAGCGCGCCATCGACGAGAACCTGATCGTTCCCGACGACAACGTCACGCTGCGCGACGGCGCAGTCAGCCCGTGGGCGAAATCGACCTCGCCCTATTACGCGCAGACGCTGGAAGCGCTGGGAAAGGCCTATGGCTTCAAGCTCGGCGACAAGTTTTCCAGCCTGTCCGACGCGGCCAAACACGCCGTGCTGCGCGGCACCGGCGAGCGCGAGATCACTTTCAACTATGACGACGGCCTGCGCTCCTACAAGACGACCAAGACGTTCGAGGGCGTCATCCCCAACCTCGAACGCCGCTGGAAGGAGACGGAATCGGCCTGGATGCGCGAGGAGATCGAGCGCTTCATGTCGGCCACGCCCTGCCCCGCCTGCAACGGTTTCCGCCTCAAGCCGGAATCGCTGGCGGTGAAGATCGCCGGCCTGCATATCGGCGAGGTCTCCAACATGTCGATCCGCAAGGCCGACCATTGGTTCACCGACCTGCCGCAAAAACTCAACGCCAAGCAGAACGAAATCGCGGTGCGCATCCTCAAGGAAATCCGCGAGCGCCTGCGCTTCCTCAACGATGTCGGCCTCGACTACCTCACCATGGCGCGCAATTCCGGCACGCTGTCGGGCGGCGAGAGCCAGCGCATCCGCCTCGCGTCGCAGATCGGCTCGGGCCTCACCGGCGTGCTCTACGTGCTCGACGAGCCCTCCATCGGCCTTCACCAGCGCGACAACGCCCGCCTGCTCGACACGCTGAAGCATCTTCGCGACCTCGGCAACACGGTGATCGTCGTCGAGCACGACGAGGACGCCATCCTGACGGCCGACTATGTCGTCGACATCGGCCCGGCCGCCGGCATCCATGGCGGCCGCGTTATCGCGCAGGGATCGCCGGCCGAGATCATGGCCAACCCCAACTCCATCACCGGCAAATATCTGACCGGCGAGTTGGAAATCGCGCTGCCCGACGAGCGCCGCAAGATGAAGAAGGGCCGGCGCATAAAGGTCGTCGGCGCGCGCGGCAACAATCTGAAGGACGTCACCGCCGAAATCCCGCTCGGCACATTTACCGCCGTCACCGGTGTCTCCGGCGGCGGCAAATCCACCTTCCTGATCGAGACGCTGTTCAAGGCCGCCTCGCGCCGCATCATGGGCAGCAGAGAGCACCCGGCCGAGCACGACCGCATCGAGGGCCTGGAATTCCTGGACAAGGTCATCGACATCGACCAGAGCCCGATCGGCCGCACGCCGCGCTCCAATCCCGCCACCTACACCGGCGCCTTCACGCCGATCCGCGACTGGTTCGCCGGCCTGCCGGAGGCGAAAGCGCGCGGCTACCAGCCCGGCCGCTTCTCCTTCAACGTCAAGGGCGGCCGCTGCGAGGCCTGCCAGGGCGACGGCGTCATCAAGATCGAGATGCATTTTCTGCCCGACGTCTACGTCACCTGCGACGTCTGCCACGGCAAGCGCTACAACCGCGAGACGCTGGACGTCACTTTTAAAGGCAAGTCGATCGCCGACGTGCTCGACATGACCGTCGAGGAAGGCGTCGAGTTCTTCGCCGCCGTGCCCGGCGTGCGCGACAAGCTCGACACGCTGAAACAGGTCGGCCTCGGCTACATCCATATCGGCCAGCAGGCCACCACCCTCTCCGGCGGCGAGGCGCAGCGCATCAAACTCGCCAAGGAACTGTCGCGCAAAGCCACCGGCAAGACGCTCTACATCCTCGACGAGCCGACCACCGGCCTGCATTTCCACGACGTGGCCAAACTTCTGGAAGTGCTGCACGAACTGGTCGACCAGGGCAACACGGTGGTCGTCATCGAGCACAATCTGGAAGTGATCAAGACCGCCGACTGGATTCTCGACCTAGGCCCCGAAGGCGGCGACGGCGGCGGCGAACTGGTGGCGCAGGGCACGCCGGAAGAGGTCGTCGAGGAAAAGCGGAGTTATACGGGGCAGTTCTTGAAGGAGCTGCTGGAGAGAAGGCCGAAGGCGGGAAAGCGGGAAGCGGCGGAGTGATATCGCGCAGCTAGCCGGCCGCCTAGCGGCCGACATCCAGCGCTGCCGCGTTTCCCTGCTTACGCGGAATTTACTGTTGCAGAATGCCGCAAGCGGCCGTCTAGTTGCCTCTTACCTTCCAGGCAGCTTCCGCCTTCTGGATGTTCCCGGCCAGGTCCTTGTTGAGATCGTCGATGTCTTGCTTGTAACTACCGAGGTAGAGCTTGCCATCGACAATGGTCCAAGCCTCCGGATCAGGCTTCGCGCTAAGGCCGATGGTCATTCCCATCACGCAGAAGCCCCCAAAGCGCGGCGCGTAGGACTCGGGCTTCGCGGAAAACATGTCCCGATGCTCCGCATTGGCAAACCGCCAACGAGCGCCCTGCCAGACTGCCTCAAACTCGGGGCTGCCTTTGACTGGCTTCCCTGCGGTGAAATAGGCGACGGTGTCATAACCTTGAATCGCCACCTTGTCGGCGTCCACGCTGACGGCCTGACCGGCAACAAGCGCTCCTACCGAGGTCATCAGGCCTACGAGAGCCCAGATGGCCACAAACAAGTACCTTAGTCTGGAAATGAACATAGCAACCTCACCACCGTTGGCACAAAACCTCCAGCGACCTTGAAGGCGCTAAGTCTACTCCAAATGGCCGAGAGGCGCTATTGTGCTCACCGGCGCTCTCGGCAGTTCAGCCTTAGGGCACCGGCCTGACGGAAATGCGGTATGGACGAACGCTCCCCGCCAAGAAAACTCGCCGCGATCCTGATCGCCGATGCAGTCGGCTTTTCGCGGCAGATGGGCGAGGACGAGGAACGAACCCTGCGTACGTTCGGAGAACGGCGGGACTTGATTATTGCTGCGATTGCAAATCGTCGGGGCCGCACCTTTGGCGGAGCCGGCGACAGCGTCGTCGCCGAGTTTCCGAGCGCAGTCGATGCGCTCAAAGCCAGCGTCGAGATTCAGGCGGCGATCAGGCTGCTCAATGAGGCAGCGCCCGAAGCGGAGCGGATGCTGTTCCGCATCGGCGTCAATCTGGGCGACGTGATCATCAAAAAGCGCAACCTGTTCGGAGACGGGGTCAATATCGCCGAACGCCTTCAGGCACTCGCCAATCCGGGCGGCATCTGTGTTTCGGGCAGTGTGCACGAGCAGGTTAGTGACAAGGTGCCGGTCGAGTTCGTCGATCTTGGCGACAACCAGCTAAAGAACATAGCACATCCTGTGAAAGTGTTCCTCGTGCGCCGGGCTGACGACTTCTCGATGCCAGCGCCAAACCGACGGGCAACGCAGCGCTCGCGGCGCTGGCTGGCTGTGGCGGGGGCGACGCTCACCATCGCGTTGGCGCTCGGCATCGGCGCATTTCAGTTGTGGCCCTGGCTCACTGGGTCAGCACACGTCGAGGCATCCGGCCCGCCGACCGTCGCCGTGCTGCCCTTCGCCAACCTGAGCGGCGACCCAGGCCAGGACTATTTCAGCGACGGCGTCACCCGGGATATAATCGCATCGCTCGGACGTTTCGCCGATCTCGCCGTGCTCTCCAACAACGCAACGGCCAAATTCAAGGGCAGCCCTGCAGACTCGGCCGAATTGCACCAAAAACTCGGCGCGCGATATGTCGTCGCCGGCAGCGTGCGTCGAAGCGGTGATCTACTGAGGGTGTCAGTGGACCTGACCGATACTGACAGGGGCCTGCAACTCTGGTCCAACCAGTTCGAGCGAAAACTGACCGACATCTTCGCGGTCCAGGACGAAATCACGCGCGACATCACCGGCGCGCTCGCCATCAAGCTGACGCGCATCGAATTCAGTCGCGCGCTCGCCAAGGAGACCCTGCACCTCGATGCGTATGATTATTACCTTCGTGGGCTCCATCTTTTGTCGATGGGCGACCGGTCCGATATGCTCAATGCACGCGCGATGTTCGACAAGGCGATCTCGCTGGATCCACGCTACGCCGCAGCCATTTCCGCGCTTGGTTGGACTTATCACTTTGACGCTACATCAGGGTGGACGGAGTTTGCCGGAGACTCGCTGGAGCTTGCCGAGACATATGCCCGCCAGGCACTCAGCCTCTCGCCCGAACTGGGCGACGCCCATCAACTTCTGGGCTTCGTCTTCCTGTCTCGGGGCGAATACGACCGCGCCCTGGTCGAGATCCGCCGCGCCATCGAGATCAATCCCAGCGATGCATATAGCTATGCGTCACTAGGGACAGCACTGAATTTTTCCGGCGACGCTTCAGGCGCGATCACCGCTTTCGAGCGAGCCAGGGTGTTCGATCCCACCCTCCAACCCAACCTTTCCAGTCTCGGCTTCGCCTACTACCTGGCTGGGCGATATGAAGAAGCCATTGCAACACTCGAACCGCTTGCCGGAAACTCCGACCTTTTTGCTTACATCGGCTTGGCTGCGGCCTATGCCGAACTGGAGCGCATGTCAGACGCCGAACGCGCGGCTGGTGAAGTGAAGCGCCTTTCACCGTTTTTCGAGGTTGACCAGTTCGTGGGACAGTGGAAGGACGAGCAATCTCGCCAGAACTTCGCACGCGGCCTCAGAAAGGCGGGATTGAAGTAGCGGTCCAGAGCTTCGAATGCCAGGTCGATGAGGACGCGACCAGCGCGGTGTCGTTCGCTTCCGCGTCGGGGAACCGATTTCGCGCGAGGAGCCGGCGCGGCGCGGGCTGCCTTCGCAATAGCGAGCAGTCGCGCTGCGGAGCAGCGATTGCGAGTAGCGGCATCACAACTACTCCCACATCACCTCCGCTCCCAGTCCCTGAGCCACCTATCCTTCGACACCAGCGTCAGCCCCTCCACCACCGCCTGCGCCGCCAGCATCCGGTCGAACGGATCGCGATGCTCGGGGCCATATGACCCCGCCCGAATGGCATGCACGGCGGATAGCGGCAGAACGTCGAACCCCTCCGCCGTCACGACCGCATCGAATGCGCCGACCAGAGGCTCCAGCTCCGGCAAGCACCGCACTCCGTTCAACACCCCTCATCCGACCTCGCTTCGCTCGGCCACCTTCTCCCACAAGGGGAGAAGGCAGGATAACGCGCTTCCTCGTCGATAAAGGAATATTTTCCTTTACATTATTCCAAACATGTGCCTAATCTCCGCCAACAGGAGGACGGCAGGTGAACTGGAACGGGGAAATCAAGGCGGAGGCACTGAAGCGCATCATCGCGGTGTTCTTCTCGCTCGCCCGCCTGGCAGACCTCGCCGCGGGCCGTTGCCACCCCGTTCGCTGTGTCGTCCTGTGGATCCTGCGCCGCGCCGAGCCCGTTGCATGGGATTGCATCGCGAACGCGGACGGCGCACAGCCGTTTTGTGTCGACCCGCCTCCCCTGTCTCCGGTCCTGCAGCGCAACAGCCGCGCCGACGCCAAACACCTTGCGCTGATCTTCAGGACAGCGGCACGCGCGCTTCAAAGCGAGTTGCGGACCATGAGCAGTCTCTCGGTGCGCGACCGGGCCCAGAACGCCAAAGACGACGAACCCGCCCGGTTCGCACCCCGCGCGCGGTTCGCGCGGCAGTTGCTTGCCCCGCGCCCGCAAGGCGCCACCGGTTCGGCCATCCCCTGCCTCGACACATCCTGAGCACCCGGCAAAACGCCATTGTCAGCATCGATCTGCTTGCGGGTGGACAAAGCGTTCCGGCCCGCGCAAACCTGTGCCCGCGATCCAGGAGGGCATTCGATGACACAGTCGGGAACGATCCGCGCGGGCCAAATCCGGGCGGGAATGGGCGGCTGGACGTTCGAGCCCTGGGAAGGCACGTTCTATCCCGAAAAACTCGCGAAGAAAAAACAGCTCGAATTCGCCTCGCGGCAGGTGCCGACCATCGAGGTCAACGGCACCTATTATTCCGGCTTCACACCGGCCACCTATTCAAAATGGAACGCCGAGACGCCCGAAAATTTCGTGTTCTCGATCAAGGGCAACCGTTTTGTCACCAACCGAAAAGTGCTGGCCGAGGCGGGCGAGTCGATGGCGAAATTCTTTGCGCAAGGGCTGGAGGAACTCGGCGAAAAACTCGGGCCGCTGGTCTGGCAGTTCGCCCCGACCAAAAAATTCGAGCCGGACGACTTTGAGGGTTTTCTGAAACTGCTGCCCGAAAAGCATCATGGCCGGCCGCTGCGGCATGTGCTGGAAGTCCGCCACGGCTCCTTCGCCGTGCCCGACTTCGTGGCGCTGGCCAGAAAATACAAGGCGGCGATCTGCTACGCCCACCACCATGACTATCCGGAATTCGCCGACGTGACGGCGGATTTCGTCTATGCCCGCCTGCAGAAGGGCGAGGATTCCGTGCCGACCGCCTACAAACCGAAGGACCTCGACCGCTGGGTGGAGCGCGCGAAACAATGGGCTGCCGGCGGCCAGCCGGACGACCTGCCGCTCGCCGATCCGGACAACAAACCCGAGAAGAAACCGCGCGACGTGTTCGCCTATATCATCCACGAAGGCAAGCTGCGCGCCCCGCAGGGCGCCATGGCTTTCATGGAGCGGGTCGGCAAGGGCTGAGCGGGCGGACAATCGTTCGGACAGGCTACCGCCCTGCGGCAAAAGGGCATTTTACGGTCCAACGTAACCAAGTGTACACTTGGCCTGTCCTAATGACATTTCTCTTGGACGGCGGGTCGCCTTCGGGCATGGGCGAGAGCATGACGCTCGACTACAATTCTCTTTTGCTTGCTCTGGGCTTTTCCGGGGCATGCCTGGCGGTCACGCTCATCATGAGCTGGGCCGTCGCGCGCACCGAGATGTTCCTGCTGACCTGGGCGGTCGGCGTTTTCCTCATCGTCGTCTATGTCGTGCTCTACGCCTTCTACGTCGAGCGTCCGGGTCCGCTGCTCGGCGCCGTCTGCTATCTGACGCTGCTCACCGGCCTCTCGGCGCTGCTCGGCGCGGCTCGCCAGTTTCGTACCGGCCGCTCGCCATTGAGGCCGGCGCTGGTCGCCAACGGCATGCTCATCGCCGTCGCCGTGCCGCCGATCCTCATGGGCTACGACGGGCTGGGTTTCATCGCGGAAAACATCGCGGCGGCGATCCTGATCTCGGCGACCGCCCGCGAATACTGGCTCGGCCGGGCCGAAGCGCCGGGGCCCATCCTCGGGCTTTGCTTGCTCTATGCCTCCCTCGCCTTCGGATTCCTGCTTTGCGCGGGCGTGCTCATCTGGGACGGCAAGCTCGTTCTCGGCGCGGCGCCGCAGAACTGGGCTGAAGACGTTTCGCTGGCGATCAGCATTGCCGGCATGACCGGCATCGGCGCGCTGTCGCTGGCGCTCAACCACTGGCGGGCCGCCGCACGGCACCGCGCCGAGGCGCGGTCGGACGTGCTGACCGGCCTGCTCAACCGCCGCGCCGTCTTCGACCTCTGCAGCCCGACGCCGATGCGCCAGTTTTCCGCCGTGATCGCCTTCGACCTCGACGATTTCAAAGCGGTCAACGACAGCTACGGCCATGCGGTCGGCGACCGGGTCATCCGCGCCTTCGCGGACGAGCTTGCGGCCGTGGCCGGGCGCGGCGACCAGGCCGCGCGGCTCGGCGGCGAGGAGTTCGTGCTGGTGCTGGGCAGAACGCTGCCCGAGCGCGCCGAACAACTGGCCGAACGCATCCGGGCAAGTTTCGCGGCGAAGCACATTCTGACGGAACAGGGCATGCTCACCTGCACGGTCAGCGCCGGCATCGCTTTCGGCACCGAGGCCGGCACAAGCTTCGAGAGCGTGCTGCGGCTTGCCGACAAGGCGCTCTATGCGGCGAAGCGTCAGGGCCGCAACCAGGTCGCGACGCGCCACGTCCGGCTCGTCAAATAGGCGCCTATTCGCCCTCGTCCGACCGGTATGCGGCCCGCGCCTGCTTGCCCCACGGCGTGGTGTGGTTGTCGATGCGCATCTGGAAGACGAAGTAAGTGGGCGAACAGAAGCCGACGCCCTTGACCTTCCTCAGACCCGGCGTGTCCCACGGAAACTCCTGGCACATATAGTCTTCCCGGCAAAAACTGTCGGCGGAGCAACTCGGCCGGTTGCCGCGCACGACGGCGCCGCCAAGGCACTGGTCGAAATTATTGGTGGCGACGCAGAGGTCGAATTTCTTGCCGCCGGCAAGCCCGCAGATCTCGCGCGGCATCGGCCGACCCGGCTTGAAATCGGCGAAGCCGCGGTCCCTCTCGTCGCAGCCGCGGTAGGCAAGGCCGCCCGGCACGCCGATCTTCGGCGGGCGGCAGGTATAGCCCGTGCGCGAAATATCTTTGTCGAAGGCCGCGAACTGGCCGGTGAGCTTCATGCGGTCGTTGAAGGGCTGGCTCTGGTTGTCATCGATCTCGCCCGACAGGCAAGGGTGGCCGGAAAACATCTCTCTCGATTTCGGCGGCAGCAGGCATTGCGCCAGCGTGAAGCGGCCGTTCGAGGCTCCGGCGACCGGCGTGCAGACCGTGCCGGCACCGCAGGTCCAGGTCTCACCGAAATGCGCCGCCTCGTCGGGCATCATGCAGGGCATGGCGGCGCCGGCCGGCTGGTAGGCCACGGCGGCGCCTTCGGCCGGCCAGTTGGCGGGTGGCGCGGAAGAAAGCGGGCGGAACCGGTCGGGCTCACGGCCCTCCGTTACCGCCATGACATAGGCCTCGCGTCGTGGCAATTCGGCATGCAGATGCGGCGAGACGCCGACCTTGATGCGGTTCAGCGGCGAGGTCGCGCCGTCGTCGAGGCCGATGACGTGAAACCCGGCGGTCGAGCCGGACTGGTGACATCCCTGGCAGGCGCCATTGTCAAGCCGCTCCAGCAGCGCCTCGGGCGAGCGCAGCAGCCTGCCAGCCGAAAAATCGAGACCGGCGAAGTCGGCCGCCTCGAACAAGCCGGAAAACGGATGGTTGACGGCGCGGGCACTGCCGAAAGTCGAATAGGAAATGACTTTGCGGGCAAGAAAATTCTCCGGGATTTCGTAGACGCCGGTGTCGATGGCCGCGAAATTGTCGCGGACGTAGGCGGCGAGTTCGGCCTTCAAGGCCTCGTCGGTCGCCACCCTGGTAACGTCAACGGTGTTTTCCAGCGGCATTTCGGACGCGGCGTCGCCCTCAAGCTTGAAAATGCGCATGAGATAGGCCGCCTGCCCGCCGAACTCGGTCTCGAGGCCGGAGGGAAACCGCGCCACCTGGGCGTTCAACTCGAGCTGGCGGAAGCTGAGCGCCGAACGCTCGAGCGGTCCGCCGGTCAGCCAGCCGGCATCGGCGGCCTCGTCGATGCCGGGAGTCCAGCGCCCCGCGACGCCCTGGCACGACCCGTCGGCATCCGGCGCGACGTCGAAGACGGCGTTGAAATTGAACGGCAGGCGCGAGGCCAGCACCTTGCCCTTGCCGTCCTTGCGGAAAGCGTAACCCAGCCGGTAGACGAAACGCACCTCGCCGCAGCCCGCGCTGCCCTTCAGCGCCAGGAAGTCACGGCGGTCGAGGCGGTTGACGACGCCGACCAGCCTGAAGGACGCCGCGGTGGTCTTCAGCCAGCGCATGTCGATAACGCGCCCGACATTGCCGTTCGTCTCCTCAAAAAGGGTTCGTCCGCCGGCCCTCATCTCGGCGCGCAGCGCGGCGACGTCCGTCCCGATCGTATCGACGATCGACCGGTAGGCGGGCGCGTCCTGATACAGGGTTTCGAGATCGGCGGCGCCTTTTCGACCGAACAGATCGCCGAAACCGTAACCCCTGTCCTCGAGCCGGGTCAGCAGCGCCCGGTCTTCGAGATAGAGCACCGGGGATTTGGCGATAGCCGGAAGGGCGGCGGATAGGAGCAGGAAAAGGCCGGCCAGCAATCGTGAGATCATTTACGGGGAGCACTTTTCAGGTTCGTGCAGGTCTTTGAACCGATGTAGTAGGGTGGCCTATCCTTGCCGAACCAAGGATGCAGCGGGTCGTCCGCGAGCGCCGGACTGGCGGGAGATCTGCGACCGGGCGCTATCGCCAAAGCGGGGGCCGACGAAGGCACTCACGCCGCACCGGAAGTTCGCAGCCCACGGTCGCAATGTCATGGTCGTGGCCTCGCTATTGTGGAGGGCCGATCGGCTGCGACAGGTGCATGCTGACTTCGTCGATCTGCTCTGGCGAAATCTGCCGCATTGCAAGCCGCCGGGCAAGCGACAATGGCAGGATTTCGACCGGTGATTTCAAGTATCGAACAGACCGGCGCGGCCGGTATTCGCAAACCTGCTTTGGGCTGATAATATTCCGCGTCCGAAACTGGATCAGACGACTATGGACTGGTTCAAGCAGTTGCGGCAGGCACTTGCCGCCTACTACCCTGCGTCGATGGACGAGAGCATCGTCGGCTACCTGCAAGGGTCGGACGACCCTTCCGTATGGCGGCAGATGGAAGTCACACGCAGCCGCAGCCAGATGCTGGTGCTCGGAAACCAGCAGCCGACCCAGCAGGAATGGATGAATGCCGGCGTCGCCCACCGCGGGGACGTCAAGACGATCCGCATCAACGCGCTGGCCGGCTGGATCGTGTTGCTCGAAGGCTATGTGCCGCGGCAGCGCCCGTGGGGAAAACTCGTTACGATCGACGATGACGCGCTGAAGATCGGATTTCCGGGAGCGCTGCGGAGCTGGCAGCGGATGGCCAGCCGAGGCTGACGGTTGGCCAACAAGCGCGGTGGCGCCATCAATCGGCCGGATCGAACAAATCCCTCAATACCGACGGCAGTTGCGCCGGAATGTCCTCGGCGATCAGGCCGGGGCCGAACCGCCGTGCCGCCTCGGCGTGGATCCAGACGCCGGCGCAGGCGCCCTCGAACGCTGGCATTCCTTGCGCCAACAGGCCGGCGAGGATGCCGGAGAGCACGTCGCCGGAGCCTGCCGTCGCCAGCAGCGGCGTGCCGTTGGTGTTGATGGCGGCGCGGCCGTCCGGCGCGGCGATCACCGTGTCCGGCCCCTTGTAGACGACCACGCCGTCGATCCCGCGGGCGGCCAGCCGCGCACGCTCCAGCTTCGACGGAATTTTTTCTTTCGACAGATCAGGGAACAGCCGCGAAAACTCGCCTTCATGCGGCGTGATCACCAATCCGCCGGCTCGGTCGCCGGGCGGTGCGGCGAGCAGGTCCGGCTGACCGGCAAGCGATGTCAGCGCGCTGGCGTCGACCACCGCCGGCGCAGGCTCCCGCCAGCGGCCGAGCAGGCGCATCAGCAACCGTCCCGTCTCCGCATCGGGCGACAGGCCGGGTCCGTAGACGATTGCGGCGGGCTGCCTCTCCTCCAGGAACGCCAGCATCGCTTCGAGCGTGTCGGCCCTGCGCAGCATGACCGAGGTCAGATGCGCGGCATTGGCGGCAAGCGCCTCGGACGGCGACAGCAGCGTGACCGCCCCTGCCCCGATGCGCGCCGCCGCCATGGCCGAGAGGCGCGCGGCCCCGGTCGCGCTTGCGCCGCCTGAAAACACCGCGACATGGCCCCGCGAATATTTGTGGGCGTCGACGCTCGGACTGGGGAGATGGCCCCGCCAGACGTCGCGCCGATTTTCAACACAGGTCGAGGCCAGCGACGCGACGACCGTATCGGGAATGCCTATGTCGGCAACGACAAGGTCACCGCATAACAGCCTGCCGGGCAGCAGCAGATGTCCGGGCTTCGGGCGGACGAAGGTTACGGTCAGCACGGCGCGGAAGGCAGCGCCCAGAACCCGGCCGGTTTCGCCGGAAACGCCGCTCGGCAGATCGACGGCGGCCACCGGAACGCCCGCCGCGTTCACAAGCCCGACGACGCGCCGCATGGAACCGTCGAGTTCACGCGCCAGGCCCGCACCGAACAGCGCATCGACGACGATACCGTCCGGCCTCGGCGCGAAGGCGGCGAGCGGCTGCGGCGGGACCGAACAGGCGGCTGCGGCCAGCGCGGCGTCGCTCTTCGCGCGCGGCGGACGATCGGCGAAGACGGAAACGCTCACGCCGGAGCGACGCAGCAATTCGGCAACGACATAACCGTCGCCGCCATTGTTGCCCGGGCCGCAGAGCACGTCGACATGAGCGGCCGCGGAAAACCGCTCGAGGACGAGGGCCGCAACCGCCGCTCCTGCCCTTTTCATCAAGGCAAACCCGTCAAAAGGGCCCGCCGCGATGGCGCGACGATCGCATTCCCCCATTTCTTCAGGCGTCAGCACTTCAAACGGCATTGACGGCTCCTGCCGGTTCGGTGTCGGATAGCATAGGAGGAGAGCCAAACGAAACGCTGCCCGATCTGCCTATTTTCTAGGCAGAAAATCTAAGAATTAAGCTGATTAAAATTTAGTCAGCGCGCGTGGTTGTCCTCAAAGGCGGCAAGTCGCTCGACCGCTTATGGCAAGTCCATGCGGTTTGTGCGACTAGCCCGCGAGCGGAGCGTAGGCGCGATTCTGCCGGGAACTGGCATGGAACGTGCTTTGGTGTGTCGGGTAAGCGGGCCGCAGAGCCCGTTATCTTTTGACTGGAGGCCTAAATCAGCATGAAGAAGATCGAAGCGATCATCAAACCGTTCAAGCTCGACGAAGTCAAAGAGGCGCTTCAGGAAGCAGGACTGCAAGGCATCACCGTGACCGAGGCAAAAGGCTTCGGACGGCAGAAGGGCCACACCGAACTTTATCGCGGCGCCGAATATGTCGTCGATTTTCTGCCCAAGGTGAAGATCGAAGTGGTGCTGGGCGACGACGCTGTCGAGGGCGCCATCGAGGCGATCCGCAAGGCGGCGCAGACCGGACGCATCGGCGACGGAAAAATCTTCGTCTCCAACATCGAGGAAGTCATCCGCATCCGCACCGGCGAGACCGGTATCGACGCGATCTGAACGGGCGCAACAGACCCCCACTTTCAAAACGTCATCACACAGGGAAACAGGAAATGACGACAGCCAAAGACATCATGAAGCAGATCAAGGAAAACGAAGTGAAATTCGTCGACCTGCGCTTCACCGATCCGAAGGGCAAGCTTCAGCACGTGACGATGGATGTCGCCGAGGTAGACGAGGACATGTTCGCCGACGGCGTCATGTTCGACGGCTCCTCGATCGCTGGCTGGAAGGCCATCAACGAGTCCGACATGGTACTGATGCCGGACACCGATACGGTCCACATGGATCCGTTCTTCGCGCAGTCGACCATGGTCATCCTGTGCGACATCCTCGACCCCGTTTCCGGCGAGGCCTATAACCGCGACCCGCGCGGCACCGCCAAGAAGGCCGAAGCCTACATGAAGGCCGAAGGCATCGGCGACACCATCTTCGTCGGCCCTGAAGCCGAGTTCTTCGTGTTCGACGACGTCAAATACAAGGCGGATCCCTACAACACCGGCTTCAAGCTCGATTCGACCGAGTTGCCGTCGAACGACGACACCGACTACGAGACCGGCAACCTCGGCCACCGGCCGCGCGTCAAGGGCGGTTATTTCCCGGTCCCGCCGATCGATTCCTGCCAGGACATGCGCTCGGAAATGCTGACGGTGCTGGCCCAGATGGGCGTGCGCGTCGAGAAGCACCACCACGAGGTGGCGGCCGCCCAGCATGAGCTCGGCGTCAAGTTCGACGCGCTGGTGCGCAACGCCGACAAGATGCTGCTCTACAAATACGTCGTGCACCAGGTCGCGAACGCCTACGGCAAGACCGCCACCTTCATGCCGAAGCCGATCTTCGGCGACAACGGTTCGGGCATGCATGTGCACATGTCGATCTGGAAGGACGGCAAGCCGACCTTCGCCGGCAACGAATATGCCGGCCTCTCCGAGAACTGCCTGTTCTACATCGGCGGCATCATCAAGCACGCCAAGGCGATCAACGCCTTCACCAACCCGCTGACCAATTCCTACAAGCGGCTGGTTCCCGGTTATGAAGCCCCGGTGCTGCTCGCCTATTCGGCGCGCAACCGCTCGGCCTCCTGCCGCATCCCGTTCGGCTCGTCGCCGAAGGCCAAGCGCGTCGAGATCCGCTTCCCCGATCCGGGCGCGAACCCCTATCTCGGCTTCGCGGCGCTGCTGATGGCCGGCCTCGACGGCATCAAGAACAAAATCCACCCCGGCCAGCCGATGGACAAGGATCTCTACGACCTGCCGCCGAAGGAATTGAAGAAGATCCCGACCGTCTGCGGCTCGCTGCGCGAGGCCTTGCAGAGCCTCGACAAGGACCGCGGCTTCCTGAAGGCCGGCGGCGTCTTCGACGACGACCAGATCGACGCCTATATCGAGCTGAAGATGGCCGAGGTCATGCGTTTCGAGATGACCCCGCACCCGGTCGAATACGACATGTATTATTCGGTGTGAGGCGCCCGCCATTCACCGGATCGATCAGCCAATACAGTGGACCCCGGCCGAAACGCCGGGGTTTTCCGTTGCGGTTGACTTCCGATCAATAGCGGCCTGCGCCCATCGCAGGCCCCGCCACGGACATTGTTGACGCCGACAGGTCCGGGCGCTGCAACCGATTTTGCGCGCGCGTGACATTGCAAGCGATCAGGCTCGCGACCTGTGCGGGGTGGGTCGAGATCATGAAATGCGCCGCGCCGCCGATCGTCTTGAACGTAGCGCCCTCGATCGACACGCCGACAAGGCCGTTGGCGCGGCAGATCGCTGGGTGGCTGCTGCCGCCGACGATCACGGAGACGGGAACATCGATCGCCGCAAGCGTTTCCGGCTCCAGCGGATGACTATAGGCACACGCCCAGTCGAGCATGTTGACCGGCGTCGTCGCGACGGCATAGGCACGGACTTTCTCAGGCCACGACGCATAGGTCCCCTCGCCGCCATAAAAGTCGATCATCATCCGGATCGCCTCCGGGTCGCCGCCGCGATAGGCCGCGAAATAGGCGTCGGTCATGTCGCGGAACGCGCGATAATGCGCGTGCTCCCGAAAATGGCGCAACAGAGACGGCAGCGGCGCCTCCAGCACGGTCAGGCTGGCGATCTCCACGCGCTTGCGCATGGCCACGATCAGCGCCACCGCGCCGCCGAAGGAGTGGCCGACAAGATGCACTTGCCCGCCTGCCCTGTCGACGACAGCTTCCAGCATTTCCGCCTCGCGCAGCACGGAAGGATCGTTTTCGCTCCGCCGCTCTTCGGTCACCCCATAACCCAGCAGGCTCGTCGTCACGAAACGGAAGTTCCCGTCAAGCACTTTCATCACCGGGCGCCAGGCCGCGCCGGTGCTGCAAGATCCCGGCACCAAAACCAGCGTCGGACCCGATCCGCGCTCTTCATATTCGATACGTCCGCGCTCTTCGTCGATCATATTCGTGCTCCACGGGACAACCTTTGCCCGCACGGACACGGCTTCTAGGCGCTGGCTGTTTCGGGACGACGCTGCAACGGTAGCCTACCGGAAACGGCCCTGTTACAGCGCGACCCAGACCGTGGCACGCACCGGCCGACCGTGTTGTCCGCATCGCTATGGCAAGCGGCGCCCGCAGGCAGCCCGGCCTCGTCCCGTCCGCCGGGTGCGACGACGGCCATCGGGAAACGTCCTCTGTTCCCTTAACGCCACATGCCAAACGCCGCGACTCAGCTATCCTGCCCGCTACCCAAACCGCGCGAAGCCGGACGCGGCGACCTGACAAAAGCGTCACGCAAGCCTCCATGGATAGACCTTCGTGAAGGAATTTTCGCTTCTCGCGCATGCCAGCACCGGCGTTAACCATTGGTTAACCATCATGACCCTACGGATTGAAGCAACGGAAAATTAACCATGATGAATCAGCCGCTAACCGACACGCGACCGATCCGCCTCAAGGGCCGCTCCTTCCTGGCGCTGACGCTTTCGCCGGAACTGCCGTTCGACGGCTGGCTTGCCCGGCTCGACGACCTCGCGGCGCGCTCCACCGGGTTCTTCCTCGGGCGGCCCGTGGTGCTCGACGTCGACAACCTCGACATCAACCGGTCGCAATTGACCGAGCTGATCGGCGCGCTCGCCAAGCGCAATGTCTGGCTCATGGGTATCGAAGGCGCGCGACCGTCGCTGCTCGGCCCGGGCATGCCTCCTTCCCTTCGCGGCGGCCGCGCGGCGCCAGACTTCGAAGCGCCCCCCGCTGAAGCGGCTGCCGCCGCGCGCCCCGTCGACGCGGACAAGCCTGCCGAGCCGCAGCCTGTCGAGATGCCGCCGATCCGGCCGGCTCAATCGATCATCATCCGCGAACCGGTGCGTTCCGGACAATCTGTGATCTTCCCCGAAGGCGACGTCACCGTCGTCGGCTCGGTCGCATCGGGCGCGGAAATCGTCGCCGGCGGCTCGATCCATGTCTACGGGACGCTCCGGGGTCGCGCCCTGGCCGGCTCGGTCGGCAATTCCGCCGCGCGCATCTTCTGCCGCAAGCTGGAAGCCGAGTTGCTGGCGATCGACGGGCTCTACAAGACCGCCGAGGACATGGACGGCAAGCTGCGCGGACAGGCCGTCCAGTTCTGGCTGGAAGGCGATGCGATCGTGGCGGAAGCACTGAATTGAGCCGGCAACAGACCGGGGGACAGGAGAGCGAAATGGCAAAAGTAATCGTGGTTACATCGGGCAAGGGAGGCGTCGGCAAGACGACATCGACCGCCGCCCTGGGGGCCGCGCTGGCGCAGCGCAACGAAAAGGCGGTCGTCGTGGACTTCGACGTCGGCCTGCGCAATCTCGACCTCGTCATGGGTGCCGAGCGCCGGGTCGTCTACGACCTCGTCAACGTCATCCAGGGCGACGCCAAGCTTCCCCAGGCGCTGATCCGCGACAAGCGGCTGGACACGCTCTTCCTGCTGCCGGCCTCGCAGACCCGCGACAAGGACTGCCTGACGGCGGAAGGCGTCGAGCGAGTGATGGACGACCTCAAGCGCCATTTCGACTGGATCATCTGCGACAGCCCCGCCGGCATCGAGCGCGGCGCAACGCTCGCCATGCGCCATGCCGACACCGCTGTCATCGTCACCAATCCGGAAGTCTCGTCTGTCCGCGATTCCGACCGCATCATCGGCCTGCTCGATTCCAAGACTGCCAAGGCGGAGCGCGGCGAACGGGTCGAAAAGCACCTGCTGCTGACCCGCTACGACGCCACCCGCGCCGAACGCGGCGACATGCTGAAAGTCGACGACGTGCTGGAGATCCTGTCGATCCCGCTGCTCGGCATCATTCCGGAGAGCATGGACGTGCTGCGCGCCTCCAATGTCGGCGCGCCGGTGACGCTCGCCGACAACCGCAGCGCGCCGGCCATCGCCTATCTGGAGGCTGCCCGCCGGCTCGCGGGCGAGACGCTGCCGGTCAGCATTCCGGGCGAAAAGCGGGGGCTGTTCAGCAAGTTCTTCGGAAGGAGGGCGGCATGAGCCTTTTCAACTTCTTCAACAAGAAAAGCTCGGCGCCGACGGCGCGCGAACGCTTGCAGGTGCTGCTCGCGCACGAGCGCGCGACGGTCGGCCACTCGGACCTCGTGGCCAAGCTCAGGGAGGAAATCCTGGCCGTCATCGCCAAGCATGTGCAGATCGACCAGGACAAGGTCAACGTGAAGATGGACCGCGGCGAAAAAGTTTCGACGCTGGAAGTCGACATCGAGATCCCGCTGAACGCGGGTGCGCGGGCGGCCTGAGGCCGTCCGCTTCGGCGGCAGGCGTGTTGTCTGTCGCCCACGAAACGAAAGGAGAGACGAGCATGACCCGACTGGCACTTCTGCAGCGCCTCCAGGAACTCCAGCAGACGCCTAAATTCCAGAACCGCGACATCTGCGCGATCAGCGCGATGCTCTCCAAGGAGGCGTTGGCCAAGCACGTGGAAGTTTGCGAGGCCGCCGTTGCCGCGTCCGGCCGGACGCCGGCTGCCACCTTGCAATGAGGCAATCCACGGTGGGGCACGCGGGTCGTGCCCCTCGAATCATGGCCGGCCCGTCATTGGCTTTGCCGCCTGTCGTCTGAGCTTTTCGGACGCATCAATTCAGCGCCTTGACCAGCCAGAGCGAGACGATCGGAAAGGCTGTCAGGATGGCAAGCCGGATGAGGTCGGCAATCACGAATGGGATGACCCCGCGATAGGTGCTGACGATCGGCACATCGCCGGCGATCTTGTTGATGACGAAGACGTTGAGGCCGATCGGTGGCGCGGCAAGCCCGATGCCGACGACGACCAGCACCAGGATGCCAAACCAGATCGCCACATCCTCGTGGCTCATGCCGAAATCCAGGGTCAGCACGATCGGCATGAATACCGGCAGAGTGAGCAGGATCATCGCCAACTCGTCCATCACCGCGCCAAGCACGATGTAGATCGCCAGCATGCCGCAGATGACCGCGTAAGGTGCCAGCCCGGATTGACCGACAGTTTCCGCCAAAACCATCGGCATCCGCGTCAGCGCCAGGAAGGCGCCGAAAACCTCCGCCCCGAGCAGGATCAGGAAGATCATGCCGGTGGTCTCTGCCGTTTGCAGCAAGGCGCGTTTGATCCGGTCACGGTCGAGCGTGCGTTGCAGCAGCCCCAGGGCCAGCATGACCGCTGCGCCGACGGCTGCTCCTTCGGTCGGCGTGAATATACCGCCATAGATGCCGCCTACCACGATGACGGCGACGCCGGCGGCTGGAATGACTGCAAAGTCCGCGCCGATCAACAGCAGACCGACAATCGCCAGCAGGATTGCCCCGACATTGCCGGCGGCGCCGAAAAACCAAAGCGCGGCGGCGGTGACCAGCATTCCGCCCACCGGTCGCGCCCAGACCGGGCGCGGCGTTGTGGATGGAGGCGCCATCTCCAGCGGCGGCGCAAGCTGCGGGTTGCGCCGCACCACGGCGGCAATGGCGATGCAGTAGAAAATCGCAGCCAGCAGGCCGGGAAGGAGCGCCGCCTGGAACAGCTTTGCGATGTTTTGTTCCGCAGTGATCGCATAGATGACCAGGACGACCGACGGCGGGATCAAGATGCCCAGCGTGCCGCCGGCGGCAATCGTTCCGGTGCCGAAACCGGGCGCAACCTTTGCCCGTCGCAGTTCTGGCAGCGCCGCCCGGCCGAAGGTCGCAGTGGTCGCCACCGACGAGCCGCAGATCGCGCCGAAGCCGGTGCAGGCGGCGATCACTGCCATCGGCATGCCGCCGCGGATGCGGCCGAGCCGCCGCTCCGCCACCTTGAACAGCGTCGCCGCGATGCCCGACTGCTCGGCCAGCGCGCCCATCAGGATGAACAGCGGAATGACCGAGAGCGTGTAGCTGGCGAACTGGCTGTAGGTGTTGGTGCGCAGATAATAGATCAGCGCATGCGAGCCGTTCAGCTCCGCATAGCCGACGCAGCCGACCACCAGCATGGCGAGCGCGATGGGCATGCGCATGGCGATCAGCAGGAGCATCGCGGCAAAGCCGAGACAGGCGACGGCAAATCCGCTCATGGCCGCCTACCGGCAATCTTGACGGCGGCCAATACGAAGGCGATCACGCTTGCCAGGCCGGCCAGCAGCGCGCAGGCCATGTAGACCGGCCAAACGGGCCACGGCAGTTGGACAAGTGTCATGCCGAAGGAGCGCGCCTCCAGCCCGCCTGAAAACAGGCCCCAGGCGAAGAAGGCCAGGAAGCAGCCCAACAGCAAGTCCCAAACGCCGTCGATGCGGGCGTTCAGGCGCGCCGGCAAGCTGGCGGTGAAAGTGTCCACCATGATGTGGCCGCTGCGCGCCTGCGTGTAGCCAAGGAAGGCGAAGACCGCGACGCCGACCGCGATCTCCACCAGTTCGTAGTCTGCGGGCATCGGGCTGTTGAACAGCCACCGCCCGACGACGCTCACGGTCACCAGGCACGCAGCGAGGCAGGTGAGGATGCCGCCAATGACGGCAAGTACCGCCGCGAGCTTTTGCAGCGCCTGGGGCAATTGTCCGTCGACCTGGTTCGCCGGCACATCCATGGGCTACTCCGGAAAAGCTGAGGACTCGCGGCGAAACAGCGCCGGGACGGCACTCACGCCTTGGAGTATTTGGCGATCAGCTCCTGCGCCGACGCGATCAGCGCCTCACCATCCAAACCCTTGGCCTTGACGTCCTCGATCCATTTGGCGTGGACCGGTTTCGTCACCTCCACCCAGCGGGCCTTCTCCTCGTCGGAGATGACGCTGACCGTGCCCTTGCCCTCTGCCTCGACCTTGGCCCGCACTTGGGCGCCCACCGTGTCCCACATCGTGCCGGCGAGATTGGCGAAGGTCATGCCGCTGTTCTCGTCCAGCACCGCCCGCAGATCGTCCGGCAGTCTCTCGTAGCTTGCCTTGTTCATGGCGAGGAAGAAGGTTGCCGTATAGAGCGTCGGCGAGCCGGGAATCTCGGTGTGGAATTTTGTCAGCTCGTCGACCTTGATCGAGGGCACCACTTCCCAGGGGATGACGCAGCCGTCGATCGCCCGCTGCGCCAGCGCTTCCGGAACCTGCGGCACCGGCATACCGACAGAAGTGGCGCCAAGCGCCGTCAGCGCCTCACCGGCCAGTCGTGTCGGGTTGCGCAGCTTCAGCCCGGCGAGGTCCTCCATCTTGGCGATCGGCTTGTTGGTGTGGATCAACCCCTGATCGTGCGCCCAGAAGCACAGGATCTTTGTATCGGCCGTCTCCTTGGCCAGGTGGGACTCACCATACTCCTGGGCGGCCGGTGCATTCGCCGTCGCTTTCTGGGCTGCGATGAAGGGCAGTTCGAACACTTCCGTTGAGGAAAATCGCCCCGGCGTGTAGCCGGGCAAGGTCCAGACGATGTCGACGACGCCGTTGGCCGCCTGATCATAAAGCTGCGGCGGCTTGCCGCCGAGTTGCATAGCCGGAAAAATCTCGATTTTCAGCCTGCCCCGGCTTTGCTCTTCGATTGTCTTCGTCCACGGCATCAGCAGCTTGGCATGGACGTTGGACACAGGCGAGAGGAAATGGTGCAGCTTGAGCGTCACCGTCTCCTGGGCAAGGGCCGGGCGCGACCTGAGCAGTGCCGGCGCGGCCAGCGCCGCTCCCGTGGATGCCATGAATGCGCGTCGTGAAAGTCCCATCGTCTCCTCCCTGAACTGGCGTCACCCTGGGTGACGGATATCTGGATTGCAAGACCTTGCCGCAATCGGCGCGCCTCGTGCCTACAACAACCGGGCGTCGTGCCTCCTTCCGCAGCCTCCCTTTGATCTCCCGCCCGGACCGGCTCGCCGGCCAATCCAAAGTCCGTCAAAACACCTCCGTTTACAACGGCATTCTCCGGCTCAACGCGTTCGTTCTCGCCGGGATCGAGCGCGGACGACCGGAAGATCAATCCGGATCGTGTGCGCAAAAAGCCCGGCGGATCGCTCCGCCGGGCTTTTTCTTAGCAGCGATCGCTAAAACTTACGCGGCAGCCTTTTTGGCCACGTCGAGCGGTACTTCCGAGATCGTCTTCAGCACCTGGCTGGCGATCTGGTAGGGGTCGCCCTGCGAGTTCGGGCGGCGATCCTCGAGATAGCCCTTGTAGCCGTTGTTGACGAAGGAATGCGGCACGCGGATGGAGGCGCCGCGGTCGGCCACGCCGTAGGAGAACTTGTTCCACGGCGCGGTCTCGTGCTTGCCGGTCAGGCGCTTGTCGTTGTCCGGGCCATAGACGGCAATGTGATCCATCAGGTTCTTGTCGAAGGCCGCCATCAGCGCCTCGAAATAGGCCTTGCCGCCCACTTCACGCATATATTTGGTCGAGAAGTTGCAATGCATGCCCGAGCCGTTCCAGTCGGTGTCGCCAAGCGGCTTGCAGTGGAACTCGATGTCGATGCCGTACTTCTCGCACAGACGCAGCAGCAGGTAGCGCGCCATCCAGATCTGGTCGGCGGCCTTCTTGGAGCCCTTGCCGAAAATCTGGAACTCCCACTGGCCTTTCGCCACCTCGGCATTGATGCCTTCGTGGTTGATTCCGGCGGCCAGGCAGAGGTCGAGATGCTCCTCGACGAGCTGGCGGGCGATGTCGCCGACGTTGCTGTAGCCGACGCCGGTGTAATACGGGCCCTGCGGCGCCGGATAGCCGGTGGTCGGGAAGCCGAGTGGGCGGCCGTCCTTGTAGAAGAAATACTCCTGCTCGAAGCCGAACCAGGCGTCCTCGTCGTCGAGGATGGTGGCGCGCTTGTTGGACGAATGCGGGGTGACGCCGTCCGGCATCATCACTTCGCACATGACCAGCGCGCCATTGGTGCGGGCCGGGTCGGGGTAGATGGCGACGGGCTTCAGCACGCAATCCGAGCTGTGGCCTTCGGCCTGCATGGTCGACGAGCCGTCAAAACCCCACAGCGGCAGTTGCTCGAGCGTCGGGAATTCGGCGAATTCCTTGATCTGCGTCTTGCCGCGCAGGCTGGGCGTCGGCACGTAGCCGTCGAGCCAAATATATTCGAGTTTGTATTTCGTCATTCGGGCCTCTCTGAACCGATGCGCCAGCCTGGGCGGCGCAGCCAAAGGCGTCCGGCCAGATGGACCGGATCCCGCGTGATTAAAAAGCAATTAATGTGCCAGTCGCCCGGACAGCCCACGAAATCGGAAAAAGCGCGGCGTAGCGCCGCGGCGGCGCTCGGTTTCGAAAGACGAGAGGCAGGCTGCCGCGCGACGACAGCCGGGAACTTCGCCGTCTCAGGAACGTTGCGCTGAATGACGCGACGCCTCGACTGAGGCGATATCTGGCAACAAGATGAGCAGAAGTAGATAAAGTTCAAAAAATAGGCAATCCGCGAACTGTATAAATGCATATTGCCTAATTCGTTTGCAGAGCCTATATAGTCTCACACGCAATATGTCTAGACGGGGAAGAACGCAGGAAATACCGCCATGACGACGACCAGCCCGCGCGAAACTGCCAAGATCTTTACCTTTCCCACGAAGGGTGGCCGAGCGGTAGCAAGTCCGAAAGCCTCGCAGCCGAATTCGGCTCGAGTCGTCATCATGCCGCGTGCTGTCAGCCTCGCCTTCGACGCCTGGTATCATCAGGCCGCCGTCCAGGAAGAGCGGGACGCCAAGCGGTAAGGCTCGACCTGCCGGCAGTTACCTGCCGCAAGCTTGCCCCCCATCGTTTGTCTGCGTTCAGCCGACGTCGTGAAAATCCGACGCGTGGCAGCTATATCGACAAAGTTGCTTGAGGGCTTCGGTCAGTCGAGCGCTTTGATCAGCCGCGCTGCAGCAAACATGTCGCGGCGGCGGGCGGCGCGGCGGGCCATCGCTTCCGAATCCTGGCCCCAATGTTCGGTCTGCCAGTCCTCGTCGACATGGGCGGCGGCCCATGCGGTCTCCGCGTCGAGTTCGCCCGCATCCACCGCCAGCGCCAGCAGCGCCGATCCGGTCAACGACGTCATGAGATGCAGGGCTGCCAGGCGGAACGGATCGGCGCGGCCGCGCAGGTGCAGGCCGATGGCGGCGATTGCCTCGCGCGGCTGCTCGACATGGATGACCCCTTCCGCCAGGTTGAGCCGCGCGCCCAGTGCCGAGCGCGCCCAGTCGAGCACGCCGTCCCAGGCTTCGTTCTGGCGCTGCACCAGCCCCTCGGGCGCGTCGGCCCGGTAGCAGAGCAGGTCGGAGGAGGCAAAACGCAGAATGTCCTCCAGTACGGCGTCGGCCTCGCGCGCGACCCCGTCTATCGAGGTGTTGGCAAGCCGCATCACCGGCATCGTGACAGGGTCCATGACTTCCCGCTGCGCGTCGAATTCTTCCGCCACGAGCCGCGCCGCGGCTTCGGTCGGCAGTTCGATCGGCGCCCGCGCCGGCGTGCGCGCGATCTTGCCGTCAAGTTTGACCACCTGCCCTACCGAACCCGGCTCGATCGTCACGGCCTGATAAAACCGCTTCGGCAGCGGCGTCTTCATCTGGATCTGGGCACGCCGCACCGGATCAGGGTCGGACAGATGACGGGTGGCGTCGAGGTCGTTCAGAATATCGCGCATCGAAGATCCTTCAGGCCAGCAGCAGAGGAATCAGTTCGGCGGGATCGCGCAGGACACGTTCCGCGCCGGACGACATCAGCGCCTCGGCATCGTGGTAACCCCAGCCGACGCCGATGGCGCGGGCACCCGCCGATCTCGCCATCTGCATGTCATAGATGGCGTCGCCGACCACGAACGTCGAGGCCGGATCGACACCTGCGAAGGCGCAGCATTCCAGCACCATGGCCGGATGCGGCTTCGACGGGCAATCCTCGGCGGTGCGCACCACCAGAAACGTCTCGCCGAAGCCGTGCGTGGAAAACACCGCCTGCACGCCGCGCCGCGATTTTCCCGTCACCATGCCGACAAGGATGTCGTCGCGCTTCGCGAGCCCAGCGATAAGTCCGGCTATGCCCGGAAAAAGCGGCTCCGAAAAATCAGCCTCGCCGCGCATGGCGTGGAAATGATGCTTGTAGCGCTCGGCCAGCGTATCGATGGCCGGGTCGACCTCGCGGCCCAGCATCTGCGCGATTGCGAGGTTCAACGTCAGGCCGATGACGCTCTTGGTCGCCGCGAGATCGGGCAGCGCCAGACCGGCTTCGGCGAAGGCGCGCTCCATGCAGGCGTGAATGACGGCGGCGCTGTCGACCAGCGTGCCGTCGCAGTCGAATAGGACGAGATGGGTCACGCTCGGCTCCTCGCCGGCCGGTTGACGAGCACCAGACCCACGCCGATGAGGCCGAGCGCCAGGAAAATGCGGATCGACAGCGGCTCGCCGAGCAGGATGCCGCCCATCAGCACCGCGAAGGCCGGCGTCAGGAAGGTAAAACTCGTCAGGCCGGACGCCGGGTAGCGCCGCATCAGCCAGAACCAGACGACATAGGTGAAGGCGACCACGAAAATCGCCTGGAACAGCAAAGCGGCGGTCGGCAGGACAGTGACGTCGCGCAGCATCGGCCCGGCAAAGGGCAGAAGCGGCAGGATGACGATTGCCGAGACCGCAAGCTGGTACATCAAGAGCTTTTCGGCGCTGGCGCGCACCAGCCGCGTGCCCTTGATCACCAGCGTCGTCGCCGCCCAGCATATGCCCGCGGCGAGGCTCATCAGGTCGCCCCAGATGGCATCCGGGCCGGGCAGACTGAGCTTGTCGGAGAACACCAGAGCAACCCCGCCGAAAGCCAGCAGGAGGCCTGCCAGCTTGCGCATCGACATGCGCTCGCCCAACAGGAAATGCGCGCCGAGCAGCACCCAGAACGGCATGGCGTTGACCATCAGCGTGTTGCGCGCCAGCGTGGTGTAGTCGAGACCGACGAAGATCAGCAGGAACTCGGCACCGAAAAGCATGCCGGCGGCGATGCCAGGCCATAGCGTGCCGTCGCGCTCGAACAGCGGGATGCGGCGCCACCAACACCAGCCGAAGACGAGCGCCGCGGCGATTGCCGAGCGCAGGACGGTCAACAGCACCGGATTGTAGCCGGCATTCGACAGTTTCGCGGCGACGCCGTTCAGGCCCCAGCAAAAAGTCAGGCCGAGCATGATGACCACCGCCGCCGTGTCGATGGCATCGCGGCGGTCCAGCGTGGCGGCGGTCACGCCTCTTCCTCGGCGCTCGCCTCGTCGAAGCCGAGCAGCGCCCAGCTCTGGCGCATGTGCGGCGGCAGCGGCGCGGTCACGTCGATCTTTCCGCCGCCGGGATGCGGTATCACGATCCGCCGGGCATGCAGATGCAGCCGGTTCTGGATGCCGCCGGGAAACTCCCAATTGGTATCGGCCTCGAAATATTTCGGATCGCCGATGATCGGGCAGCCGATATAGGCGGCGTGCACGCGCAGCTGGTGGGTGCGGCCCGTATGCGGCTCCATCTCCAGCCAGGACAGATTCTGGCCGGCTTGCTCGACCACGCGGTAGTAGGACACCGCATGATCGGCCCCCTCCTCGCCATGCTCAGCGACCCGCATGCGGTCGCCGTCGAGCGAAGGTTCCTTGACCAGCCAGGTGGAAATCTTGTCCTCGCGCTTCCTCGGCACGCCTTTGACCAGCGCCCAGTACGTCTTCTTGGCATCGCGGCCGCGAAACGCTTCCGCCAGCTTCATCGCCGCCAGCCGCGTGCGCGCCACCACCAGCACGCCCGACGTGTCGCGGTCCAGCCTGTGCACCAGCCTCGGTTTCTCGCCCTTCTTGTTGCGAAACGCCTCCAGCATGGAATCGACGCTGCGCGTCACGCCCGAACCGCCCTGCACGGCAAGGCCGGAGGGCTTGTCGAACACCAGAACCTTATCGTCCTCGAACAGGATCATGCGCGACAGCGCTTCGGCGTCGTCCACCCCGCGAAGAGTCTTCTGCGTCAGAGGCGCACCCTTCTTGTCCACCTCCAGCGGCGGGACGCGAACGGTCTGCCCAGGTTCGACGCGCGTGTCGGATTTCGCGCGCGCGCCATCGACGCGCACCTGACCGGAGCGCAGCAGTTTTTGCAGATGGCCGAAGCCGAGACCGGGATAGTGCGCCTTGAACCAGCGGTCGAGCCGCATGCCCGCCTCGCCGTCCTCGACCTTGATCTGTTCAACACCTGCCATTGCGCGCGTTCCTTTGGGACCGGCGCAATAGCATCATGCGAAGCTTCTTGCGAGCCAAAGACCCAGAAAGACGGCAACAAGAGTGCCAAGCAGGCTGGCCGCGGCATAGAAGGCGGCCGATCCCATCGCTCCGCGCTCCCAAAGCAGGGCGAAATCCAGCGAAAATGCCGAAAACGTGGTGAAGCCGCCAAGAATGCCGGTGGCGAAGAAGAGGCGGAGTTCGTTAGAAGCGTTGAAGCGCCTTGCCAGCACCTCGATGAAGACGCCCATGATGAAGCAGCCGACGATGTTGATGGCGAGCGTGCCCCATGGAAACGAGGTTCCGAGCCGCATGGCCCCCATGTTGACCAGATGACGCAACGCGGCGCCGATGCCGCCGCCGACTGCGACGAGGAGAACATTCTGCATCCCGCTCTCCTAGCCGAATCCGGCGGCGTCATCCAGCGTAGCTGCCGCGTGAATCCGCCTCGCCAGCTCAGGTCAAATTCGCACTCGAAAACCAGAGATCGGGATAGACCGCCACCGCGGTCTCATCGGGCGGGCGTTCTTGGGCCAAAAAAATCGACTTGATGTGCCTCGCCTCCGCAGGCGTCGGCTGCCGGCGGGTGACGTGATAGTCGGAGGCGCCGGCGCAAGGGATGAACCACGCCGAACTGAGGACGCGGGCGGAAAAACCCCGCTTCGCCCGCCTGGCGAGCACCGCCACGCCGATATTCTCAGCCGGTCGCCAAGGGAAGACGATGCGCCCGCCAGGCTTCAACGCTTTTAGCCAGTGCAGCGGTGGCGCGACGACGCCGGCATTAACGTAGATGATGTCCGAGGGCGAGAAGGCGGACGTCACCGCGTCCACCGCGATGATGGTCGCATTGTCGAACGGTTTCAGGTTTGCCGCCGCATCGGCCGCCAGGTCGGCGTCGATCTCGAAGCCCGTCACCGTTCCGTCCGGCAGGACCAGTACGGCAAGCACGGCCGTGTAATAGCCGCCGCCCGCGCCGATCTGCGTGACGGTTTCGCCGGGCTGCGGCGCGACGGCGCCGATCCAGGCGGCGTGCAGGAACGGCTCGCCATTGTTGATGCCCTTGTCCCGGTCGATCGCGACCAGCACGTTCTGGTAGAGGAAGGCCGGGTCGGCGGTCGGCGTCGGGATGCGTTGGTTGTTCACCACCACCTGCCAGGGCCCGGGAGGCAGAAAGGCTTCGCGCGGGACCAGATCGAAAGCCCGCTCGATGCGCGGATCGCGTGACCCGCTCATCGCCGCCATCTGCCTGGCGTAATGGGTACGGACGTCATCGAGCCTGGTTTGCCGTTTGGACATATCCCGATCATGGCGCAGGCCGGCGGACCTTTCCAGCGCCGGCCCACAGTCATGTTGCGAACGAATGCCTCCCGGTCACTCGGAGAAGAAGGCGAAGCGGATGATGAAAAGCACCGCGACCAGCCAGGTCGCCGGATGCACCATGCGCGCCTTGCCGGTCACCGCCTTCAACACGACGTAGCTGATGAAACCGAAGGCAAGGCCGTTGGCGATCGAGTAGGTGAACGGCATGGCGAGCGCCGTCAGCGCGGCCGGCGTCGATTCGGTCACGTCGCTCCAGTCGATGTCGACCAGCTCGTGCATCATCAGCCCGGCGACGTAGAGCAATGCCGGCGCGGTCGCATAGGCCGGCACTGATCCGGCCAGCGGCGAGATGAACAGCGCGGCGAGGAACAGCAGGGCGATAACCACCGCGGTCAGGCCCGTGCGGCCACCGGCCTGCACGCCCGACGCGCTCTCGACATAGGCGGTGGTGCTGGACGTGCCGAGCATCGAGCCGGCGACGATCGCGGTGGAATCGGCGAACAGCGCCTTGCCGAGATTGCTGGGCCTTCCCGGCTCGATCAGCCCTGCCCGCTTGGCGACGCCGATCAGCGTACCGGTGGCGTCGAACACCTCGACCAGCACGAACACCAGGACCACCTGCACGATGCCGACATGCAGGGCCCCCATCAGGTCGAGTTGCAGAAAGGTCGGCGCAAGGCTCGGCGGCGCCGAGACGATGCCCTGGAACGGGCTCAGGCCGAACAGGATCGACAATATCGTGACGACGAGAATGCCGATCAGGATCGAGCCGCGCACCTTGAGCGCGTCCAGACCCGCGATGACGAAGAAGCCGAGGATGGCCAGCAGCACGCCCGGCTCGTGCAGGTTGCCCAGCCCGACCAGCGTCGCCGGATTGTCGACGACGATGCCGGCGTTCTTCAGCGCGATGATGCCGAGGAAGAGGCCGATGCCCGCCGCGATCGCCGCCCGCAGAGATTGCGGTATGCCGGCGATCAGCCAGGAGCGCACGCCGGTGATGGTGAGGATGAAAAAGATCACGCCGGAGATGAACACCGCGCCCAGCGCCTGCTGCCAGGTGAAGCCCATGACGGCCACCACCGTAAAGGCGAAGAAGGCATTGAGCCCCATGCCCGGCGCCATGCCGATCGGCCAGTTGGCAACCAGTCCCATCACCAGAGACCCCAGCGCGGCGGCGAGACATGTCGCCACGAACACCGCGTTGCGGTCCATGCCGGTCGACGACAGGATGTCGGGGTTGACGAAGATGATGTAGGACATTGTCAGGAATGTCGTCAGTCCGGCAATCACCTCGGTGCGGACCGTGGTGTCGTGCTTGCCGAGCTTGAAAAGCCTTTCCAGCATTTTTCCATTCCCCTTCTCCGCGCGGGCGGCCGCGACGGCGGTGCGATTTCAGATCGACGGGGACGAGTTGACGCGCTTCAACGAGCGGACGGCCAAGGGCCACCCACCTGAAATCGGTACTGATGTTGGTCAACGCGCAGACCGCGTGTCGCCGTCACAGGCGCATCGCGTGGTCCAGAACATCCGGTGGCTCGCGCCGGCGGCGGATGTCTCAACTCCTCCCTATCGCCATCATGATCGGGGTTGCGACCCTAAAGTGCAAGACGCTAAACCGGCCGGAAAATTTAAAGCAGTTTCAAACCGGCCGCCGACAATGAGCTTCCGGCTGCGCCCGATCAGGCGGATATGAGGTGTTCAAGGCTGGCGTTCAGCCGCCGGCCGACCGTTCCGCCCTGAGCTTCGCCCAATAGTCCAGCCGCTTGCGGATCTCCCGCTCGAAACCGCGATCCGGCGGATCGTAGAATTGCTGCCGGCCTATCTTCTCGGGGAAATAATCCTGGCCGGAAAACGCATCCGGCTCGTCATGGTCGTAGCGATAGCCGGCGCCGTAGCTCTCTTCCTTCATAAGCTTGGTCGGCGCGTTGAGGATCGTCTTGGGCGGCAGCAGCGAGCCGAATTCCTTGGCGGCGCGGGTCGCGGCTTTGAACGCGGTATAGGTGGCGTTGGATTTCGGCGCGGTCGCCATGTAGATCGCGGCCTGCGCCAGCGCCAGTTCCCCCTCCGGCGAACCGAGATAGTCGTAAGCGTCCTTCGCAGCATTGGCGATCACCAGCGCCTGCGGGTCGGCCATGCCGATGTCCTCGACCGCCATCCGCACCAGTCGCCTGCCGAGATAAAGCGGGTCCTCGCCGGCATCGAACATGCGCGCCAGATAATAGAGCGCGGCGTCGGGATCGGAGCCGCGCACGGATTTGTGCAAGGCGGAGATCAAATTGTAGTGGCCGTCCTGGCTCTTGTCGTAGACCGGCGCGCGCCGCTGCACGACGCGCTGAATCCCCTCGGCATCGAAGACTTCCTGCGGCCGCGCGGCCCGCCAGACCTCTTCGGCAAGCGTCAGGGCGGCGCGGCCGTCGCCGTCGGCCAAACGCAGAAGCACCGCCCTCGCCTCTTCGTCGAGCGGCAGTTTTTTACTTTCTGTCTCCTCCGCGCGTTGCAACAGCAGTTCGATGCTGCCTTCGTCCAGCGTATGAAACACAAGGACGCGGGCGCGGGACAAAAGCGCCGCGTTGAGTTCAAAGGACGGATTTTCGGTCGTGGCGCCGACGAGGATGACGGTGCCATCCTCCATGACCGGCAGGAAGGAATCCTGTTGGGCCCGGTTGAAGCGATGGATCTCATCGACGAACAGCAGCGTCTGGCGCCCGTTGGTACGGCGCAGGCGCGCCGTCTCGAATACCTTCTTCAGGTCCGCGACGCCGGAAAAGATCGCCGAAATCTGTTCGAAGGCCAGGTTCGTCTCGCCGGCGAGCAGGCGAGCCACGGTGGTCTTGCCCGTGCCCGGCGGCCCCCAGAAGATCATCGAGCCGAGCGAGCCCGAGCGGATCATGCGCGTCAACGCGCCGTCCGGGCCGGTAAGATGATCCTGGCCGACGACTTCGCTCAGGCTCTTCGGACGCAGCCGATCCGCCAGCGGCCGGCCTTTTTCCGGCCGCTGCGGCTTGTCCTGAGCGAAGAGGTCGCTCATCAGTATCGAAGAACCTGGCGCAGCAGTTTACCGTCGCGCTCGACGGTGAAGCGCCACCACCGGGTATTCTGGCCCGCGATCTCGGCAAGCTGCGCGGCACTGGTGATGTCCTCGCCATTGACCTCGCGGACGATGTCGCCGGGGCGGAAGCCGAATCCCGCGGCGGGCGAATTACGGCCGATATCGGTGACGATGATGCCGCTAACGTCGGTGCGCATCCCGAGACGCTGCGCCAGCCGGGGCGAAAGAGCGGTCACCTCGGCCCCGGCGAAGGGGCTGCGGCCGTCGATCTTCACCGTTTCGTTGGAAGCGCCCTCGGGTGCGCGCTCCAGGCTGATCTCGATGGTCTTTTCCTCGCCCTTGCTGAGGATCTTGAGAGTGGCCTTGCCGCCGATCGGCTGTGTGGCCAGCCGGTAACCCAGCGCGTCGACATGCTCGATGGCGATGTCGTTCATGGCGAGCACCACGTCGCCCGGCTTCAGGCCGGCTTTGGCTGCCGGGCCGCCCTCGGCCACGTCGGAAACCAGCGCGCCGGTCGGCAGCTTCATGCCGAGCGATTCGGCGATCTGGGCGGTGACCGGCTCGAAGGTCGCGCCGATGAAGGGACGTTCGAAGAAGTCCTGCCCGTTCTTGGCGGCGTTCACCACGGCGCGCACGATGTTCGACGGGATGGCGAAGCCGATGCCGATCGATCCACCGGAGCGGCTGAAGATCGCCGTGTTGATGCCGACTAGTTGGCCGCTCATGTTAATCAGCGCGCCGCCCGAATTGCCGGGATTGATCGCGGCGTCGGTCTGGATGAAAAAGCCGAAATCCGAGACGCCGATATGCGAGCGGGCGAGCGCCGAGACGATGCCGCTGGTGGTCGTCTGGCCGACGCCGAAAGGGTTGCCGATGGCAAGCACCAGGTCGCCGATCTCCAGCGCGTCGGAATCGCCGATCGGAATCAGCGGAAAGTCCGCGTCACCCTCGATCTTGAGCACCGCAAGGTCGATGGATTCGTCCTTGAGCAGCACCTTGCTTTCGAACTCGCGGCCGTCGGAGGTGGCGACCTTGACCTCGTCCGCGTCGCGGATGACGTGATAGTTGGTCACCACGATACCGCTCTTGTCGACGAGCACGCCGGAACCCAGGGCCGCCTGCGCGCGCGGCGGGCCACCACCACCGAAGAAACGCTCGAAGAAGGGGTCGCCCTCGAAAGGCGAACGCGCCCTCGCCTGCTTGGAGGCATAGACATTGACCACCGCCGGCGCGGTTTCCTTCACCAGCGGCGCGAAGGAAAGCTGGATCTCCGCCCGGCCAAAAGGCAAGCGGCGGCCGGGAGGCGCGGGAGGTGGAGGAGGCTCCTCCATGCTTTCGAGAAGATCGGTCAGGATGTCCTTCAGGCCGGGCTCTGCCGGCTTGTCGGGCGCGGGCTTGTCCTGCGCCCAGGCAGACGTGGCAAGCAGAAGCAAAGCGGAAGCCAGAATGGCCATCCAGCCTTTCGGAACCATGCGAATCCTCCAGAGGAACGGCCTGACATAGACCCGAAGATTGTGTAAATTGAAAGGCATGTCTATGCGGCGGGCAGCAATGTCGGCCGCCCGCCGGTCCTCAGACTTTCACATAATTGCCGACGCTCTCGTCGAGATATTTGTTGTTGGCCTCACGGACCGCCGCGGCCGCGTCGTCGTAGAGGAACGGAAGGAACGCATAGCGTTTTCCGCGCGTGACCGGCGAGACGGCGTGAAGCAGCGAACAGGAGAAGACCACCGCGCCACCGGGCGGCGGCTTGAACGAGCGCGGTCCGTATTCGGGAAAACTCACCTCGCCGCCGTCGAAATCCGAATTGAGGTTGATCGACACCGCGAAACGGCGGTGCGCGGTGCCCTTCGTGGTGTTGTCGCGATGCGCGCGAAAATGCCCGCCATTGGCGCTGTCGTAGCAGGCGACGATATAGCGCTCCATGCGCGTCACCGTGTACTGGTGCACCTTCTGGATCTCGGGAACGATGCGGCGGATGATTTTCTGCCGCAATGTAAGCTTCAGCTTCTCATCCTCGATCGTGTAGTCGGCGCGGCGCTTGTGGCGCGCGTCGACGACCTCCACGGTCTTGCCGTTGACCTCGCGCATGAAGCCGGAATCCGTTCCGCCTGCCGCCTCGTAGAGGTCGATCAACTGCTGACAGAAAACCGGCTCGAACACGTTGGGTAAAACGATGATCGGCGCTTGCACGGAGAAACCGGGGAAGGATTCGACCGGCGGCAAGGCATCCAGATAGGCGCCAAGCTGGGCGCGTTCGGCGCCGTCGGCAAGCGCCGGCAAGATGGCGCGCACACGCATGGTCGGGTCGAGCACCATCCAGAAGCGGCGGATTGCCACCTGGCCGGAAACGCTGTCGACCGGAAGGCTGCCATAACGCTGGCCGATCTGCCCGTCGAAATCGAAAAAATGACGAACACCCGGCAGCGATTCCTTGATGCGGCCCTGAGCCTCGTCGTTGCGGTCATGGCTGACGCCGAAGAAGGCCAGTTTCCCGTCGTCGAAAAGCGAACGGCGCTCATCGACGATCTTGAGCATCGAGCGCCCCATCTCATCGGCAGCCGTGCCGAAGAAGCACAGCACGATGTAGCGGCCCGCGGCCGTGTCGAAATGGAACTTCTCGTTGGATGTCGACCGCTGCGTGAACCACGGGGCTGGGTCCCCCGTTTCGAGAATACGGTATTCCGGCATGATGTCTCCGAAGCCCTCCCAAGACAGAACAAGCAGCAGGCCCGCGCCTGCCGCTCGATGAACCCCAATCCCAGGAAACTACAGGAGAAAAACCGCCATGCAAACAGAAGCAGCGTTTTGAGGTGAACGCCTATCCATCCTGCATGCTGGTCTCGATGATGGCGGCAATCTTGTCGTATCCCTTGGAGCGCGCATGCTGGAGCGGCGTGACGCCGTCACGGTCCGGAACCTGCCTGGCCCCGGCGCCGATCAGTTGCCGCGCTATCTCCTGGTAGATGGGGCCGCCATTTCCAAGGATGACGGTCTCCATCAGCGCGGTCCAGCCGAGGCCGTTGACGTGGTTCACGTCGATTCCGGTTTCCAGCAGGATACGGACAGTCTCGGGATGGCCATGATGGGCGGCAGGGATCAGTGCGACCCCGCCATACCGGTTGGTGTCCTTGAGATTGGCCTTGCCGGTTGCAAGGATTAGCCGAAGAATCTCGTTTCGTCCCTCCGCGCCGGCATAGAGGAACGGCGTATCCTGGATCGCATCCTTGGCATTGACGTCCGCGCCCGCCTCGATGAGCAGGCGCGCCACCTCGACATGATTGGCGTGGGTGGCGAGCAGTAACGGCGTCCGCCGCGCCGAATCGAGCATGTCGACCTTCGCCCCGCTCTCCAGGAGGCGTTTCACCTGGCGGACGTCACCCGCCGCGGCTGCCTCGTAGAGCAACGATTCGTCTCCACCTTCGGCCGGCGCCAGCGAAGCCGCCGACACCAGCGCAACCAGAACCATGGTAACGACGCGCGTCAAGATCAACATCGGCCCGACTCCCGATTCCCACGGACACCACTCCAGCCCGTCCGGCACCGAAGCGGGCGTTGGTGTCCCAGCAAATTGCGACACCAATGGGACGGGGAGGAACGATCCAACGCGGCATTGACGACAAGCGCCGATCCTGCTGTTCAAAATGCCGTGCGGTCGATGTCTGACTGCTTCTGGCCGGGGAAATTGTCCGCCCGCCAAAGCATCAGCGCGGCGAAACAGACCACCAAGTCCAGCAAGAAGGTCCAGTATCCGACCGCGCTCAAAATCCAGTGACCGTAGTTGGCGGGGATGCGCACCAGTTCGTATGCCGTGGTGCTGAAAGGGGCGAACCAGCGGACGGGTCCCTGCACGGTGTCCGACGCCAGATGCGAGGCCACGCCGAGATAGAAACCAACCGCCGGCAGGACCCATGACCGGCGCAGCCTGTGGATCAGCGGCAATGTCGCCGCAGCCGTGACCAGCCAGAAGGACGGCCAATGCGTGAAATAATAGCGGTGATTGTATCTGCCGAAATCGATCAGATAGAAGCGGAGCATGTCGATGTCGGGCGCTATGCTGCCGAGAAGCGAAGCGGCAATAATGCCCCTCGCCACCCCATACCGGCGCCGCAGCGTCGATCCGATGATGTATCCAAGCGGCAGATGACCGATCAGCATGAAATCCCCTTGCGTCGGAGGCGCCGCGCAAAGAGATAGATCGCGATCTGGTCGTTCGTCGGTCCGACCGGTGCAGGGATTCTGCAGCAATCACGGCGACCGGGATAAGTTCCTTGAGGATACGACAAAACCGGCGAGCCTTTCGGCCCGCCGGTCCAAACGTTTCGGTCGCTGAAGAAGGGGCTTACGCCGCTTCGGCGGTCTCGGCTTCAGCCTCGACGCGGGCGCGATCGGCGGCACCCTTGGCCGACGTGTCGCGGTCGACGAATTCGATCACGGCCATCGCGGCATTGTCACCGTGGCGGAAGCCCGCCTTCATGATGCGCAGGTAGCCGCCGTTGCGGGTGGCATAACGCGGCGCGATCGTGTCGAACAGGCGCTTGACCACATTGTCGTTGCCGATCTGGGCAATCACCTGACGGCGTGCGTGCAGGTCGCCGCGCTTGCCGAGCGTCACCAGCTTCTCGACGATCGGACGCAGGTCCTTCGCCTTCGGCAGGGTGGTGACGATCTGCTCGTGCTCGATCAGCGAGACGGCGAGATTGGCCAACATGGCACTGCGGTGGCTTGCACTGCGGGCGAAGCGACGGCCTTTGAAACCGTGGCGCATGGCTGTCTTCCTTCTATCTTTTCAAGAGGCCACGGCCTCTGATGGTTTTCCGCATGGCCGTCGGACCGTAAGTCCTCGGAACCATGCTCTATTCAGGTTCAGTATTGGTCTTCGTAACGCTTGGCGAGGTCTTCGATGTTCTCCGGCGGCCAGTCGGCCACCTCCATGCCGAGATGGAGACCCATCGCGGCCAGAACTTCCTTGATCTCGTTGAGCGACTTGCGGCCGAAATTCGGCGTGCGCAGCATCTCGGCTTCCGTCTTCTGGATCAGATCGCCGATATAGACGATGTTGTCGTTCTTCAGGCAGTTGGCCGAACGCACCGAAAGCTCGAGCTCGTCGACCTTCTTGAGCAGCGCCGGGTTGAAGGCCAGTTCGGTGACTGCTTCTTCCGGTGCTGCCTTCTGCGGCTCGTCGAAATTGACGAACAGGCCAAGCTGGTCCTGCAGGATGCGCGCCGCGAAAGCGACGGCGTCCTCGCCGGAGATCGAGCCGTTGGTCTCGATCGACATGGTCAGCTTGTCGTAGTCGAGGACCTGGCCCTCGCGGGTGTTCTCGACCTTGTAGGACACTTTCTTGACCGGCGAGTACAGGCTGTCGACCGGGATAAGGCCGATCGGCGCGTCCTCGGCGCGGTTGCGCTCGGCCGGCACGTAGCCCTTGCCGGTGTCGACGGTGAACTCCATGCGGATCTCGGCGCCCTCGTCGAGCGTGCAGATCACATGGTCGGGATTGAGGATCTCGACGTCGCCCACCGTCTGGATGTCGCCAGCGAGAACGGCGCCCGGCCCCTGCTTGCGCACGACCATGCGCTTCGGGCCGTCGCCTTCCATCTTGATGGCGATTTCCTTGATGTTCAGCACGATGTCGGTAACGTCCTCGCGAACGCCCGCGATCGACGAGAACTCATGCAGAACGCCGTCGATCTGCACCGAGGTAACGGCGGCGCCACGCAGCGAAGACAAAAGTACGCGGCGCAGCGCGTTGCCGAGCGTCAGGCCGAAGCCGCGCTCAAGCGGTTCGGCGACGAGGCTCGTCAGCGTCTTGCCCTTCGACGAGAACTCGATCTTGTTCGGCTTGATCAGTTCCTGCCAATTTTTCTGGATCATTTTTCTTCCTTCCGCTGGCCCGCACCATCCAATCGTGACGGGCTCGTGTGGAAGCCGTGGAGGAGCGCATCACAAGAAGCGCTCGCGCGGCAGTTCTAAATCTTGCTTAGACGCGGCGCTTCTTGCGCGGACGGCAGCCATTGTGCGGGATCGGCGTGACGTCGCGGATCGACGTGATCGTGAAACCGCCGGCCTGCAGCGCGCGCAGCGCCGACTCGCGGCCGGAGCCGGGTCCGCACACCTCGACCTCGAGGGTGCGCATGCCGTGTTCCTGCGCCTTCTTGGCGACGTCCTCGGCGGCCATCTGCGCGGCGAACGGCGTCGACTTGCGCGAACCCTTGAAACCCTGGGCGCCGGCCGACGACCAGGCAATCGCATTGCCCTGCGCGTCGGTGATGGTGATCATCGTGTTGTTGAAGGTCGAATTCACGTGGGCGACGCCCGACGAGATATTCTTGCGCTCGCGACGGCGAACGCGTGTGGCTTCCTTGGCCATTTCAGTCCTTTCGTTCGATCTCAACGCCGCCGTAGTGCCAGCGGCTACACCAGAAGGCAGTAGGGCTTAGGCAGTAGGCAGTCGGTACATTTTCCCTACTGCCGACTGCCCATTGCCGACTGCCTTATTTCTTCTTCCCAGCAATCGCCTTCGCCGGGCCCTTGCGGGTGCGGGCGTTGGTATGCGTGCGCTGGCCACGGACAGGCAGGTTGCGGCGGTGACGCAGGCCGCGGTAGCAGCCGAGGTCCATGAGCCGCTTGATGTTCATCGACACTTCGCGGCGCAGGTCGCCCTCGACCTGGTAGTCGCGGTCGATGGCCTCGCGGATCTGCAGCACTTCGGCGTCGGTGAGCTGGCTGACGCGGCGATCCGCCGGGATGCCGACCTTGTCGACGATCTCCTGGGCGAACTTCTTGCCAATGCCGTGAATGTACTGAAGCGCGATCACCACGCGCTTGTTGGTCGGTATGTTGACGCCGGCTATACGGGCCATGTTTTCTCACTCCATGTAAGCCGGCAAAGCCGGCGCATCAATTGACCCGCGTCCGGTGGAGGCCGGCCCTTGCGGGTGTTCCTGTTAAGCAACGAAAGGGTCCGGAATGGACCCGAACACGCCGTTCCTTGAGGGGAGACGGCGGGCCATAATCTAAAACCGGCTGCTAGTCAAGTGCCCTCAGGCGGTTTCGGCGACCTTGCCGAGAATGCCTTCGATCGCCGCGGTGACCGCATCCATGTCGGCCATGCCGTCCACCGTCTTCAGCATCCCCTTGGCATAGTAGTAGCCGATCAGCGGCGCCGTCTTCTTGTAATACTCGCGCAGGCGCTCGGGCACCACGGCTGGCTCGTCGTCCTTGCGGACCGGCTGACCGGCGGCCTTCGCCTTTTCGGCACGCTGGGCGATTCGGTTGATCAGTTCCTTGTCGTCGACGACGAATTCGATCACCGCATCCAGGCGCTGCTTGCGTTCGGACAGCATCATCTGAACCGCATCGGCCTGAGCCAAGGTGCGCGGATAGCCGTCGAGGATGAAGCCGTCACGGCAGTCGTCCTGATCGATTCGCTCCGCGACGATCGCATTGACGATGGCGTCGGACACTAGTTCACCGGCATCCATCACCGCCTTGGCCTTCAGTCCAACGGGCGTCCCGGCCTTTACCGCGGCACGCAGCATGTCGCCCGTCGACAATTGCGGGATGCCGTATTTCTCGACCAGCCTCTGGGCCTGCGTGCCTTTTCCGGCCCCCGGCGGGCCAAGCAGAATGAGCCTCATCTTCCCCTCTTCCCCCCGCGGAGCTTCGACTTCTTGATAAGCCCCTCATACTGGTGGGCGATCAGGTGGCCCTGGATCTGAGCGACCGTATCGAGGGTTACACTGACGACAATCAAAAGCGAAGTGCCACCAAGGTAGAAAGGTACGCCAGTGGCCGAGATCAGGAATTCGGGCATGAGACAGATGACGACGAGGTAGAGCGCACCGATCACCGTGATGCGGGTCAGCACGTAGTCGATATATTCGGCGGTCCGCTCGCCCGGCCGATAGCCGGGGATGAAGCCGGAGTGCTTCTTCAACTGGTCGGCCGTGTCCTTCGGATTGAACACGATCGCCGTGTAGAAGAAGGCGAAAAACACGATCATCGCGGCATAGAGGAACATGTAGAGCGGCTGGCCGTGCCCGAGCGTCGCCAGCACGGTGCTGGCCCAGCCCGGCAGGTTCTGCGTGTTGGAGAAGCCCGCAACGGTCGCCGGCAGCAGCAGCAGCGACGAGGCGAAGATCGGCGGGATGACGCCCGACGTGTTGAGCTTGAGCGGCAGGTGCGACGTATCGCCCTGGAACATGCGGTTGCCGACCTGGCGCTTCGGATACTGGATCAGCAGGCGGCGCTGGGCGCGCTCGAAGAACACGATCACGGCGATGACCACGATCGCCAGCACGATGATCGCCAGGATGAGGCCGGTCGACAGCGCGCCGGTCCGGCCGAGTTCCAGCGTACCGCCAATCGCCTGCGGCAGGCCGGCGACGATGCCGGCGAAGATGATCAGCGAAATGCCGTTGCCGATACCGCGCGCGGTGATCTGCTCACCCAGCCACATCAGGAACATGGTGCCGCCGACCAGGGTGATGACCGTGGAGAGGCGGAAGAACCAACCTGGATCGCTGACGATGCCGGCGCCGCCTTCGAGGCCCACCGAGATACCGTAGGCTTGAACGAGAGCCAGCAGCACGGTGCCGTAACGCGTGTACTGGTTGATGATCTTGCGGCCCTGCTCGCCTTCCTTCTTCAGCGCCTCGAGCGACGGCACGACCGACGTCATGAGCTGCATGATGATGGAGGCGGATATGTAGGGCATGATGCCCAGCGCGAAGATCGCCATGCGCTGCACGGCGCCGCCGGCGAACATGTTGAATATGCCGAGGACGCCGCGGCTCTGCTGCGTGAAAGCCTGCGCGAATGCGTCGGGGTTGATGCCGGGAAGCGGAATGTAGGTGCCGAGGCGATAGACCAAAAGCGCACCCAGCGTGAACCAGATGCGCTTCTTCAGGTCTTCGGCCTTGGCGAAGGCCGCGAAATTCAGATTGGAAGCAAGTTGCTCGGCGGCCGATGCCATGGGGTATTCTCCGCTTCGTCACGCTGAGAGGGCCGCAGCGGCGGCACGAGTCGACGAAGCCACGAGATAGGCTCCGGGCCTCGAAGTTGCAAGCGGCGGACGTTGCCGTCACGCCGCCTGCGACGAAGGATCACTTGGCCTTCTTGGCCATCTTCTTGACGGGCTCGACCGGCTCCGGAAGCTTCACCGAGCCGCCGGCCTTCTCGATCTTCTCGACCGCCGCCTTGGAGGCGCCGGCGATATCGAATGAGAGCTTGGCCTTGAGGTCGCCGTCCGAAAGCACCCGCACGCCGTCGAGCGGACGGCGGATCACGCCGGCCTTGATCAGGGCCTCGGCCGTGACCGTCTCGTTGACGTCGAGCTTGCCGGCATCGACCGCCACCTGGATGCGGGCGAGCGAAACGGCATTGTAGCTCTTTGTGAACGGGTTCTTGAAACCGCGCTTCGGCAGGCGCCGGTAGAGCGGCATCTGGCCGCCCTCAAAGCCGTTGATGGCCACGCCGGAGCGCGCCTTCTGGCCCTTGACGCCCCGGCCCGCGGTCTTGCCCGAGCCCGAGCCGATGCCGCGACCGAGCCGCTTGCGCGAATGGGTCGCGCCTTCGTTGTCTCGCAGATCGTTGAGTTTCATCGTCTTTCTCCTGCCCGCCGGTTACTTCTCGTCGACGACGCGAACGAGATGCTGCACGGCCGCGATCATCCCGCGCACCGACGGGGTGTCTTCGAGAGTGCGCTGCTTGTGCATCTTGTTGAGGCCGAGGCCGACAAGCGTTGCGCGCTGTTCCTTCGGACGGCGGATCGGGCTGCCGATCTGCTCGACCGTAACGGTCTTGGTGGCTTCTTTTGCCATGATCGAACTCCTTCCAGCCCGCGACTATTCTTCCGCGGCGACCGCGTTGCCGCGGCGAGCCTGGAGGGTCGAATACTTGATGCCGCGCTGCGCCGCCACATCCTTCGGATGCAACTGGCTCTTGAGCGCATCGAACGTGGCGCGAACCATGTTGTAAGGGTTCGACGAACCCATCGACTTGGCGACCACGTCGTGCATGCCGAGCGTCTCGAAGACGGCGCGCATCGGGCCGCCGGCGATGATGCCAGTACCCGGCTTGGCGGCGCGCAGCAGAACCTTGCCGGCGCCCCAGCGGCCTTCGACGTCGTGATGCAGCGTACGGCCGGAGCGCAGCGGCACGAAGATCAGGTCACGCTTGGCGGACTCGGTCGCCTTGCGGATCGCCTCCGGCACTTCGCGCGCCTTGCCATGGCCGAAGCCGACGCGGCCCTTCTGGTCCCCGACGACGACGAGCGCGGCGAAGCCGAAGCGACGTCCGCCCTTCACCACCTTGGCGACGCGATTGATATGGACGAGCTTGTCGACGAATTCGCTGTCGCGCTCTTCGCGGTCCCGCTCGCGGTCGCGGCCGCGACCTTCCCTACGTTCCTGTGCCATATCCTGTCCTTGTTCTTTTCCGGAAGCACGGTTGAAGTTTGTGGCCGCGTTTAAGGCGGTCCACGGTGGAATTCAACAGGCGTTTGGCAAACCGGAAAACGATCGATGGTCAGACCGAGCGTGTCCGGCCTGACCAGATCAGTTCGCCATTCGCCATCGACCCTTTAGAAGCTCAGACCACCCTCGCGGGCGGCTTCGGCCAGCGCCTTGACGCGGCCGTGATAGATGTAGGGCCCGCGGTCGAACACGACTTCCTTGACGCCCGCCTTCACGGCCCGCTCGGCGATCAGCTTGCCGATCGCGGCGGCGGCAGCGGTATCCGCGCCGGTCTTCAGGCTGCCCTTCAAGTCCTTTTCCAGGGTCGAGGCAGCGGCCAGCGTCTGACCTTTCGCGTCGTCGATAACCTGCACATAGATGTTCTTCGATGTACGATGAACCGAAAGGCGCGGACGCTCACCGGCAACCTTTTTGATCTGACGACGAATGCGCGCGGCGCGCTTCTGCAATGCTGCCTTGTCGGCCATGGTCCAATTCCCTGCCTTGTAAGACGGCGGCGGCCCGGTCCGAAAACCTTGCGGTCAGAAAAACCCTGCCCGCGACCGCCCTCCGTGGCGTTGTACGACTTACTTCTTCTTGCCTTCCTTGCGCACGATGCGCTCGCCGGCATACTTCACGCCCTTGCCTTTGTAGGGCTCGGGGCCGCGATATTCGCGGATCTCGGCAGCCGTCTGGCCGACCACCTGCTTGTCGACGCCAGATACCGTGATCTCGGTTGGCTTCGGCACAGTGATCGTAATGCCCTGCGGCGTCTCATAGACCACGTCATGGCTGAAGCCCAGCGCCAGTTGCAGGTTCTTGCCCTGCATGGCCGCACGATAGCCGACGCCGTTGATCTCAAGCTTCTTCTCAAAGCCCTTGGTGACGCCTTCGAGGATGTTGACGATCTGCGTCCGCGACATGCCCCACTTCGAGCGGGCGGTCTTGGTCTGGTCGCGCGGCTCAACGGCGATCTCGCCATTGTCGAGCTTGACCAGAACCTCGTCGTTGACGACGAACTTCAACTCGCCCTTCGGGCCCTTTGCCGTCACGGTCTGGCCGTTCACCGAAGCGGTAACGCCGGCCGGCACCTTGACGGGTTTCTTGCCAATACGAGACATTTTTGTCTCCTCTTTCCCAAACTGCTGTGAATGATGAATGGCAAAATGCTGACTGGCGAAGCCGCCGGATCACCATTCACTATTCACCATCGACCATTCACCCCTAGAATACCTGGCAGAGAATCTCTCCGCCGACATTCTGCTCGCGCGCTTCGTGGTCCGCCATCACGCCCTTCGGCGTCGACAGGATCGAAATCCCCAGCCCGTTAGCGACCGACGGGATCGACTTCACCGACACGTAGACGCGGCGGCCCGGCTTGGAGACGCGGGCGATCTCGCGGATCACCGGTGCGCCGTCGAAATACTTCAGCTCGATCTCGATTTCCGACTTGCCGTTGTCGAAGTCGGTCTGGCTGAAGTCGCGGATATAACCTTCCGCCTTCAGGACTTCGAGGACACGGCTGCGCAGACGCGAGGCCGGCGTCGAGACCTTGTTCTTCTTGCGTCCGTAGGCGTTACGGATGCGGGTCAGCATATCGCCGAGAGGATCATTCAAAGACATATTCTATCCTCCTTACCAGCTCGACTTGACCAGGCCCGGCACGGCGCCGAGCGAGCCCAGTTCGCGCAACGCGATACGCGACATCTTCAGCTTGCGATAATAGGCGCGCGGACGGCCGGTGATCTCGCAGCGGTTGCGGATACGCACCTTGGCGGAATTGCGCGGCATCGCGGCGAGCTTGAGCTGCGCACGGAAACGCTCTTCCATCGTAACGCCCTTGTCCATGATGACCGCCTTCAGCGCCTTGCGCTTGGCGGCCTTCTGCGCGACGAGTGCCCGGCGATGGTTGTTCTTCTCGACTGAGCTGGTCTTTGCCATTTCAGATTTTCCTTTGCTCGCTGCCGTTACTGCCGGAACGGGAAGTTGAAAGCCTTGAGCAGAGCCCTGGCCTCGTCATCCGTCTTGGCGGTCGTACAAACGATGATGTCCATTCCCCAGATCTGGTCGACCTTGTCGTAGTTGATCTCGGGGAACACGATGTGCTCCTTGATGCCCATGGCATAGTTGCCACGCCCGTCGAAGCTCTTCGGGTTCAGGCCGCGAAAGTCGCGGACGCGCGGCAAAGCGATGTTCACGAGGCGGTCGAGGAACTCGTACATGCGTTCCTTGCGCAAGGTGACCTTCGCGCCGATCGGCATGTTCTCGCGCACCTTGAACTGCGCGACCGACTTGCGCGCATGGGTGACGACCGGCTTCTGGCCGGCGATCAGCGCCAGATCGGCGGCTGCGACCGACGGCTTCTTGGAATCGCCCGTCGCTTCGCCGACGCCCATGTTCAGCACGATCTTGTCGAGACGCGGAACTTCCATCTCGTTGTCGTACTTGAACTGCTCGAGCAGCGCCTTGCGGATGGTCTCTTCGTAGACCTTCTTAAGGCGTGGCTGGATTGCTGCCTTAGCCATTGATCACTTCTCCCGAGCGCTTCGCGACGCGCACCTTCTTGTTGCCTTCGATCTTGAAGCCGACGCGGGTAGGCTTGCCGTCCTTGGGATCGGCCAGCGCGATATTGGACAGATGGATGGGGGCTTCCTTGCGGATCAGCCCGCCCTCCTGCGCCTGCGTCTGACGCTGATGGCGCACGATGATGTTGATCCCGCGCACAATCGCGGTGTCTTCCTTCGGCTGAACCGAAAGCACCTCGCCGGAACGGCCCTTGTCCTTGCCGGTGAGCACGACGACTTTGTCGCCCTTGCGGATCTTCTGCATTTTCCGGCTCCTTACAGCACTTCAGGCGCGAGCGAGATGATCTTCATGTGGTTCTTGGCGCGAAGCTCGCGCGGAACCGGCCCGAAGATACGCGTGCCGATCGGCTCTTTCTTGTTGTCGACGAGAACAGCCGCGTTCTTGTCGAAACGGATCACGCTGCCGTCCGGGCGGCGGATGTCCTTGGCCGTGCGAACCACGACCGCCTTCATCACGTCGCCCTTCTTCACGCGGCCGCGCGGAATGGCTTCCTTGATCGAGACGACGATGATGTCGCCGACCGAGGCATACTTCCGCTTCGAACCGCCCAGCACCTTGATGCACATGACACGACGGGCGCCGGAATTATCCGCGACGTCGAGGTTTGTTTGCATCTGAATCATGACTGGCCGCCTTTTTCTTCTCTAATCGGGACGAGCAAGCGCCCTTCCCCGGTCTGTCCAAAATTCGTTGTTATTGCGAGGCCTGCGCCTCGGTCACCACGACCCAGCGCTTGTCCTTGGAGATCGGCTTCGACTCCTGGATGAACACGGTGTCGCCGACCTTGTGGCTGTTGTTCTCGTCGTGCGCCTTATACTTCTTCGACAGACGCACGGTCTTCTTCATCACCGGATGGGTGAAGCGGCGCTCGACCTTGACCACCACGGTCTTCTCGTTCTTGTCGCTGACGACGACGCCCTGCAGGATGCGCTTCGGCATTTTATTCGTCCTTAAGCCTTCTTGGCCGCGTTTTCAGCGGCGACGGTCTTGATGCGGGCAATGTCCCGGCGGACCTCTCTCACGCGAGCGGTCTTTTCGAGCTGGCCGGTCGCCTTCTGAAACCGCAGGTTGAACTGCTCCTTCTTCAGCGCGGCCAGGTCATCGTCGAGCTGGTCGGGGGTCTTCGCCCTGACGTCGGATATCTTCATGTCGGACCCCTTTCCTATTCCGCGATGCGCTGCACGAAGCGCGTCTTCACCGAGAGCTTGGCGGCGCCGAGAGCCAGAGCGGCACGCGCCGTCTCTTCCGGAACGCCGTCGATCTCGAACATGATGCGGCCCGGCTTGACGCGCGCCGCCCAGTAGTCGACCGCGCCCTTGCCCTTGCCCATGCGCACCTCGGTCGGCTTCGAGGTGACCGGCAGATCCGGGAACACCCGGATCCAGACACGGCCGGCGCGCTTCATCTCGCGGGTGATCGCACGGCGGGCCGCCTCGATCTCACGCGCGGTGACGCGGTTCGGCTCCAGCGCCTTCAGCCCGAAGCCGCCGAAATCCAAATTGGTGCCGCCCTTGGCAGCGCCGTGGATGCGGCCCTTGAACTGCTTGCGGAACTTTGTGCGCTTTGGCTGCAGCATCGTTCTTACTCCAAATTCCTATGCTCTCAGGCGTTCTCGCGGCGGCGGCTACGCTCGCCACGGTCACCGCGCTCGCCCGAATGGCTGTGATCGCCTTCGCTGGCGCGGCGCTCGGACGCCATCGGATCGTGCTCGAGGATCTCGCCCTTGAACACCCAAACCTTGACACCGCAGATGCCGTAAGCGGTCTGCGCCTCGGCCGTGCCGTAGTCGACATCGGCGCGCAGCGTATGCAGCGGCACGCGGCCCTCGCGGTACCATTCCATCCGCGCGATCTCGGCGCCGCCGAGACGGCCGGCGCAGTTGATGCGGATGCCCTCGGCACCGAGGCGCATCGCAGACTGCACGGCGCGCTTCATGGCGCGGCGGAACGCGATACGGCGCTCGAGCTGCTGGGCGATCGACTGGGCGACCAGCGTCGCGTCGATCTCCGGCTTGCGCACCTCGACGATGTTCAGGTGTGTCTCCGACTTCGTCATCTCGGTCAGCTTCTTGCGAAGCTTCTCGATGTCGGCGCCCTTCTTGCCGATGACCAGACCGGGCCGCGCGGCGTGGATCGTGACGCGGCACTTCTTGTGAGGGCGCTCGATCACCACCTTCGACACGGCAGCCTGCTTGAGTTCCTTCATCAGGTACTCACGGATCTTGATGTCCTCGTGCAGCAGCTTGCCGTACTCGCCAGTGTTCGCGTACCAGCGCGAATCCCAGGTGCGGTTGATGCCGAGGCGAAGGCCGATCGGATTGATTTTCTGACCCATCAGGCGGCTTCCTTCTCTTCCACTTCGCGCACCACGATGGTCAGGTGCGAAAACGGCTTCTCGACCCGGCTGGCGCGGCCACGGCCACGTGCGTGGAAACGCTTCATGACGATCGACTTGCCGACATAGGCCTCGGCGACGACAAGCGCGTCGACATCGAGATCATGATTGTTCTCGGCATTGGCGATCGCCGATTCCAGCGTCTTCCTGACGGTGCCGGCGATGCGCTTGCGCGAAAATTCGAGATCCGAAAGCGCGGTCTGCACCTTCTTGCCGCGGATCAGCGCGGCAACGAGGTTCAGCTTTTGCGGGCTGATACGGATGGTGCGGAGAACCGCACGCGCCTCGTTGTCAGCAAGCCTGCGCGGAGCTTTGGCCTTGCCCATGTTACTTCCTCTTTGCCTTCTTGTCCGCGCCGTGACCGTAATAGGTCCGGGTCGGAGCGAACTCGCCGAACTTGTGGCCGACCATGTCCTCGTTCACGGAGACCGGGACGTGCTTCTGGCCGTTGTAGACGCCAAAGGTCAGGCCCACGAACTGCGGCAGGATGGTGGACCGGCGGGTCCACATCTTGATCACTTCGTTGCGGCCACCGTCGCGCACCTTGTCGGCCTTCTTGAGAAGAAAGCCGTCGACGAACGGACCTTTCCAAACTGAACGGGTCACTTCGCGTTACCTCTTCTTAGCTCTTGCGCTGATGGCGCGAACGCACGATGAACTTGTCGGTCGCCTTGTTGGACCGGGTCTTCTTGCCCTTGGTGGGCTTGCCCCACGGGCTGACCGGGTGACGACCGCCAGAGGTGCGGCCTTCGCCGCCGCCGTGCGGGTGATCGACGGGGTTCATGGTGACGCCGCGGTTGTGCGGGCGCTTGCCCTTCCAAACGGTGCGTCCGGCCTTGCCGTCGTTGATGTTGCCGTGGTCCGGATTGGAGACCGCGCCGACGGTCGCGAAGCAGGAGCCGTGCACGATGCGCTGCTCACCCGAATTCAGGCGCAGGATCGCCATGCCCTGGTCGCGGCCGACCAACTGGGCGTAGGAACCCGCGGACCGCGCGACCTGGCCACCCTTGCCGGGCTTCAGCTCGACATTGTGGATGATCGTGCCGACCGGCATCGCCGAAAGCGGCATCGCATTGCCCGGCTTAACGTCGACGGCCTCACCGGCGACGATCTTGTCGCCGACCGCCAGGCGCTGCGGCGCCAGGACATAGTTCAGCTCGCCGTCCTCATACTTCACCAGCGCGATGAAGGCGGTGCGGTTCGGATCGTATTCGATCCGCTCGACGGTCGCCTGCATGTCCAGCTTGCGGCGCTTGAAATCGATGATGCGGTACGACTGCTTGTGGCCGCCGCCGATGAAACGCGCGGTAACGCGGCCGGTATTGTTGCGTCCGCCGGACTTCCTCAGCCCTTCGGTAAGGCCCTTGACGGGCTTGCCCTTGTAGAGCGCCGAACGGTCGACGATGACCAGCTGGCGCAGGCTCGGCGTTACGGGCTTATAATTCTTCAATGCCATCTTACTGTCCTCGCGCCTCTCAGAGACCCGTGGCGACGTCGATCGACTGACCGTCGGCCAGCGTAACCACCGCCTTCTTCACGTCACTCTGCCGGCCGACCGTGCCGCGGAACCGCTTCACCTTGCCCTTGCGGACGAGCGTGTTGACCGCGGTGACCTTGACGCTGAACAGCGCCTCGACGGCCGCCTTGATTTCCGGCTTCGTCGCCTTCTTGGCGACGTTGAAGACGACCTGATTGCGTTCCGACGCCGTCGTCGTCTTTTCGGTGATCGCCGGGCTGACGATCACGTCGTAGTGGCGAAGATCCGTCATTTAAAGCGCTCCTCGAGGGCGTCGACGGCTGCCTTGGAAAGGACCAGCGTGCCGCGGCGCAGAATGTCGTAGACGTTGATGCCCTGGACCGGCAGCACGTCGATGTTCGGAATGTTGGCGGCCGCCAGCTTGAAATTCGCGTCAAGCTCGGCGCCGCCGATCAGCAGCGCGTTGGACAGGCCGAGCGCGGCGAAATTCGCCACCAGCGCCTTGGTCTTGGCCTCGGCCAGCTTCAGGTCGTCGACGATGATGATCGAGGACGCCTTGGCCTTTGCCGAAAGCGCATGCTTCAGACCGAGCGCGCGCACTTTCTTCGGCAGCTCGTGCTCATGGCTGCGGGCAACCGGGCCATGGGCCTTGCCGCCGCCGCGGAACTGCGGAGCGCGGGCCGAATGGTGACGGGCGCGGCCCGTACCCTTCTGCTTGTACATCTTGGCGCCGGTGCGGGCGATGTCCGCGCGGCCCTTCGCCTGATGCGTGCCCTGCTGCTTCTTGGCAAGCTGCCAGCGCACGACGCGCTGCAGGATGTCCTCGCGCGGATCGAGTCCGAAAATCGCGTCGGAAAGCTCGACCTTGCCGGCGTCTTCGCCGCCGAGTGTTGAAATCTTGATGTCCATTATTCCGCACCCTCAGTGGCCGGAGCTTCGGTCTTGGCCACGGCGCGCAGGCCGGCCGGCTTCGGCGCGTTGTCGGGCAGCGCCACCTTGACGGCGTCGCGCACCAGGATCCATGCACCCTTGGTGCCCGGAACCGCGCCGCGGATCAGGATCAGGCCGCGATCCGCATCGGTCGAGACGACCTCGACGTTCTGCGTGGTCACGCGGGTCGCGCCCATGTGGCCGGCCATCTTCTTGCCCTTGAACACCTTGCCGGGGTCCTGGCGCTGGCCGGTCGAACCGTGCGTGCGGTGCGACACCGAGTTACCGTGGGTCGCACGGCCACCACCGAAGTGGTGACGCTTGATGACGCCCTGGAAACCCTTGCCGGTCGAAGTACCGGTCACGTCGACCTTCTGGCCCGCGACGAAGTGATCGACGGTGATCTCGGCGCCGACATCGAGCAGATTGTCGTCGGAAACGCGGAACTCCGCGAGCTTCGTCTTCGGCTCGACGGACGCGCCGGCGAAATGGCCGCGCATCGCCTTCGAGGTGTTCTTGACCTTGGCAAGGCCAACGCCGAGCTGAACGGCGGTGTAGCCGTTCTTTTCCTTCGTGCGCTGCGCCACGACCTGGCAGCTCTCCATGCGGAGAACGGTGACGGGAACATGCTCGCCGGCGTCGTTGTAGACGCGCGTCATTCCCAACTTCTGTGCAATAACACCTGAACGCATCGGTTCATCTTCCTTCAGAGTTACCGGCCGGGGCATAACCCCTTCCCGCCTCTTGTTTCTTCAGAGGAGCCTTTCGAACGTCCGTCCGTCCGGCTCGTGATCCCCGCCCCTTAGAGCTTGATTTCGACGTCGACACCCGCCGCCAGATCGAGCTTCATCAAAGCATCGACCGTCTGCGGCGTCGGATCAACGATGTCGAGCAGCCGCTTGTGGGTACGCATTTCGAACTGCTCGCGGCTCTTCTTGTCGATGTGCGGCGAGCGGTTGACCGTGAACTTCTCGATGCGCGTCGGCAGCGGAATAGGCCCGCGGACATTGGCGCCAGTGCGCTTTGCCGTCGACACGATTTCCCGCGTCGAGGCGTCGAGCACGCGATGATCGAACGCTTTGAGGCGGATGCGGATATTTTGACCGTTCATCTCGTCGAATTCCTTGTTCTGGCGCGGCGCGGGCGAATTCCCGCCCGCGACAGATCGGTTGCTTCTTATTCTTTGATGCTGACGACGACGCCGGCGCCGACGGTTCGGCCGCCTTCGCGGATGGCGAAGCGCAGCTTCTCCTCCATGGCGATCGGCACGATCAGTTCGACGTCGACCGTCACATTGTCGCCCGGCATCACCATCTCGGTGCCCTCGGCCAGCGTCACGATGCCGGTCACGTCGGTCGTGCGGAAGTAGAACTGCGGACGGTAGTTGGTGAAGAACGGCGTGTGACGGCCACCCTCCTCCTTCGTCAGGATGTAGGCTTCCGCCTTGAACTTCTTGTGCGGCTTCACCGAACCGGGCTTGGCCAGAACCTGGCCGCGCTCCACGCCCTCGCGGTCGATGCCGCGCAGCAGCGCGCCGATGTTGTCGCCCGCCTGGCCCTGGTCGAGCAGCTTGCGGAACATCTCGACGCCCGTGCAGGTCGTCTTCTGGGTCGGACGGATGCCGACGATCTCAAGCTCCTCGCCGACCTTGACGATGCCGCGCTCGACGCGCCCCGTCACCACCGTGCCGCGGCCCGAGATCGAGAACACGTCCTCGATCGGCATCAGGAACGGCTGGTCGATCGGACGCTCCGGCGTCGGGATGTAGGCGTCGACCGCTTCCATCAGCTTGCGGATCGCGTTCTCGCCGATCTCCTTGTTGGAGTCTTCGAGGGCTGCCAGCGCCGAGCCCGGAACGATCGGAATGTCGTCGCCCGGAAACTCGTTCTTCGACAGAAGCTCGCGAACCTCGAGCTCGACCAGCTCAAGCAGCTCGGCGTCGTCGACCTGGTCGACCTTGTTGAGAAACACGACGATCGACGGCACGCCGACCTGACGGGCCAGAAGAATGTGCTCGCGGGTCTGCGGCATCGGGCCATCGGCGGCCGAAACCACCAGGATCGCGCCGTCCATCTGCGCCGCACCGGTGATCATGTTCTTCACATAGTCGGCGTGGCCGGGGCAGTCGACGTGGGCATAGTGGCGCTTGGCCGTCTCGTATTCGACGTGGGCGGTCGAGATCGTGATGCCGCGCGCCTTCTCCTCGGGTGCGGCGTCGATCTGGTCATAGGCCTTGTATTCACCGAAATACTTGGTGATCGCCGCCGTCAGCGACGTCTTGCCATGGTCGACATGGCCGATCGTGCCAATGTTCACATGCGGCTTCGTCCGCTCGAATTTGCTCTTGGCCATGTGAGGTCTCCGTCTTACTTCGCCCGTTAGGACAATGGATCAGGTTTCGCGTGGAAGTCCTTGGACTTACGCGTATTTCTTCTGGACTTCCTGCGCGACGGCAGTCGGCACCGGCTCGTAGTGGTCGAACTGCATCGTGTACTGGGCGCGGCCCTGCGACATCGAACGCAGATTGTCGACGTATTTGAACATGTTGGCGAGCGGCACCATCGCGTTGATGACGACGGCGACGCCGCGCGCCTCCTGGCCCTGGATCTGGCCGCGGCGGCCGTTCAGGTCGCCGATGACCGAACCGACATAGTCCTCCGGCGTGACGACCTCGACCTTCATGATCGGCTCGAGCAACTGCACGCCGAGCTTCGGCGCAGCCTCGCGGAAACAGGCGCGGCCGGCGATTTCGAAGGCCAGAACCGACGAGTCGACGTCGTGGTAGGCGCCGTCGATGAGCGTCGCCTTGACGCCGATCATCGGGAAGCCGGCGAACGGACCGGAAGACAGCACGCTGTTGATGCCCTTCTCGACGCCCGGAATGTATTCCTTCGGCACGGCGCCACCGACGATCTTCGATTCGAACACGAAATCGCTGCCTTCGGTGTTCGGCTCGAACAGCAGCTTGATGCGGGCGAACTGGCCCGTGCCGCCGGTCTGCTTCTTGTGCGTGTAGTCCTGCTCGTGGCTGCGGGTGATGGTCTCGCGATAGGCCACCTGCGGCGCACCGACATTCGCCTCGACCTTGAACTCGCGGCGCATGCGGTCGACGATAATGTCGAGATGCAGTTCGCCCATGCCGGCGATGATGGTCTGGCCGCTTTCCTCGTCGGTCTTGACGCGGAAGGACGGGTCCTCGGCGGCGAGGCGATGCAGGGCCAGGCCCATCTTCTCCTGGTCGCCCTTGGTCTTCGGCTCGATCGCGATCTGGATGACCGGATCGGGGAATTCCATGCGCTCAAGAATGACCGGCTTGGCCGGATCGCAGAGCGTGTCGCCCGTGGTCGTGTCCTTGAGGCCGGCCAGCGCGACGATATCGCCGGCGAAAGCCTCGTCGATGTCGGCGCGCGAATTCGCATGCATCTGCAGCATGCGGCCGATGCGCTCCTTCTTGCCCTTCACGGTGTTGTCGAGCGAGACGCCCTTGGAGAGCTTGCCCGAATAGATGCGGGCGAAGGTCAGCGAACCGACGAACGGATCGTTCATGATCTTGAACGCCAGCATCGACAGCGGCTCGTTGTCGTCGGCATGACGCTCGATCTCGGCCTCGGTCTTGGCGTCGATGCCCTTGATCGCCGGCACGTCGATCGGCGAAGGCAGGTATTCGACGACGGCGTCGAGCAGCGGCTGCACGCCCTTGTTCTTGAAGGCCGAGCCGCAGAACATCGGGAAGAACTTCACCGCGATCGTGCCCTTGCGGATCAGGGCGCGAATCTGGTCGTTGTCAGGCATGTTGCCTTCGAGGTAGTTTTCAAGAGCCGTCTCGTCCATCTCGACGGCGGCCTCGATCATCTTCTCGCGGTACTCTTCCGCCTTGGCCTTGAGGTCGGCCGGGATCTCCACGACGTCCCAGGCGGCGCCCAGCGATTCATCGCGCCACACCAGCGCATTCATCTCGACCAGGTCGACGACGCCCTTGAACTCGGCCTCGGCGCCGATCGGCAACTGCATGACCACGGCCTGCGCACCGAGGCGCGAGCCGATCATCTCGACCGAGCGGTAGAAGTCGGCGCCGATCTTGTCCATCTTGTTGCAGAAGATCATGCGCGGCACGTGATACTTGTCGGCCTGGCGCCACACCGTCTCGGTCTGCGGCTCCACGCCGGCATTGGCGTCGAGCAGCGCGATGGCGCCGTCGAGCACGCGCAGCGAACGCTCCACCTCGATGGTGAAGTCGACGTGCCCGGGGGTGTCGATGATGTTGAAGCGGCGCAGCTTGCCGTCGCGGCCCTTCCAGAAGGTCGTGGTGGCAGCGGACGTGATGGTGATGCCGCGCTCCTGCTCCTGCTCCATCCAGTCCATAGTGGCGGCGCCGTCATGGACTTCGCCGATCTTGTGGGACTTGCCGGTATAGTAGAGGACACGTTCCGTGGTCGTGGTCTTGCCGGCGTCGATATGCGCCATGATACCAAAGTTGCGGTAGTCTTCGATTTTGTATTCGCGAGCCATGGGAGTGCCTCTTTATTTCCTGTCCGCGCCGTTACCAGCGGTAGTGCGCGAAGGCGCGGTTGGCTTCGGCCATCTTGTGGGTGTCTTCACGCTTCTTGACCGCCGTGCCGCGATTGTTGGCGGCATCCATGAGTTCGCCCGAGAGGCGATCGACCATGGTGGTCTCGTTGCGGTTGCGGGCGGCCGTGATCAGCCAGCGGATGGCGAGCGCCTGGCGACGCTCGGGACGGACGTCGACCGGCACCTGGTAGGTGGCGCCGCCGACGCGGCGGGAACGGACTTCGACATGCGGCGCGACATTGTCGAGCGCCTGCTTGAAGACCACCACCGGCTCCTGCTTGGCCTTCGAGCGGACCTGCTCGAACGCGCTGTAGACGATCGTCTCGGCGACCGACTTCTTGCCGTCATACATGATGGCGTTCATGAACTTGGTGACAACCAGATCGCCGAACTTGGGATCCGGGTTGATTTCGCGCTTGTCTGCACTGTGACGACGGGACATCTTTTTGATCTCTCACTCTCGACGGCCCGGCGCTCTAAAAAGAAAGCGCCGAAGCCGGGGAAAAAGCCCTTACTTCGGACGCTTGGCGCCGTACTTCGAACGGCGCTGCTTGCGGTTCTTGACGCCCTGGGTGTCGAGCACGCCACGGATGATGTGATAGCGCACGCCCGGAAGGTCCTTCACGCGGCCGCCGCGGATCATGACGACCGAGTGCTCCTGAAGGTTATGGCCCTCGCCCGGAATGTAGCCGATCACCTCGAAGCCATTGGTCAGGCGGATCTTCGCGACCTTGCGCAGCGCCGAGTTCGGCTTCTTCGGCGTCGTCGTGTAGACGCGCGTGCAGACGCCCCGCTTCTGCGGGTTCTGCTGCATCGCCGGAACCTTGTTGCGCGTCGCCGGCGCTTGGCGCGGCTTGCGGATCAGCTGGTTGACGGTAGGCATTAAATCCTCTTGTCTTTCTTAGTCCGTATCCAGGGCCCGTCCAGGGCGGTTTCGAACGCCATTTCCATACGCAAATTCGGGCATGAAACCGCGTCTTGCGGTTTTGCCCGAACAAAAAGCAGAGGAAGCGCCAAGCGCTTCATGCATGCCGGAAATGTGTTTTCGCTCGTAGAACGAACCCTGTTTGAGGCGAACTCCAGGTCGCGACGACCCGAAACGTCAGACCTCACATCGGTTCAGACGGGCGGTTTCTACTCGCTGAGTCCTTATCCGTCAACCCCGAAACGCGAAATGCGGCGCGGAGATAGGTGCTATGCGCGGCGCGCGCAACCTGCGCTAATTTTCTTTCGCCGCGCGTCATCCGGACAAACGAACATGTCGCAACCCCGCCGGATGACCCTCTCCCTTGCGCCAATTCGCCGATCAGCTTGACCGCCTTCACTGCGGATAGCTCGCTGAACACGATTCGGAATCGGGGACTGTTGCTCAGGTCCGGTTTCGGACCGCGTATATTCGGCAGGACTTGCCCCGTATTGAGTAAGCTCTTGCCCCGGCATTGAGTAAGCGTCCCCCGACATTCCGCCGCCAAAAAGGGGAAGGCGTTTTCGTCCCGCCGTAAAATTTTTCCGCATGTGGGGATACAAAACCTGCCAAGCCCCTGTTTTTTCTGGCTGCGCCCATTTGGAAACCGGCGCCCTGCGCACCGTCGAAAGCGATTCCATCCCCCTCTTCAAAACCCGCCTCATACTTGCCACCGGTTTACGAGCGATTCCGCCGGCACATCGGTCACGGCGCCGGACGGGATCTTGATGAAGGCAGCCATGGACGGGACCTGGGCAATCGAGAAGAATCGGGTGGCGCTGACGCGGATCGTCGCCATGCTCGTCGCCATGGCCGGGATGGGCGCCGGGAGGCCGGGCGCTGGGGGCGTTGGCGCTGGGGGACAGTTTACTTTCTTTCCGCAGAAAGGCGCGGCAGTTCAGAACGAAGCGCGGGCGGAAAAAAGTAAATTGTCCCCGGCACTTACGCTCCCTCGCCACCTCTATCTTGCCATCCTCCGGCTGCTGCGTCCGGCCGAAGCCGCGGCGCGGCGCCTCATCATCGCGGCGGCGGTCGGGATCGTGGTAACCCTTCCGCCGCCGCGCCCGCGCAAGCCCAAGCCGGCGATGTTGCGAGGCGCCCGCGCCTTCCTGCCAAAGGGACCGAAGAAGCGTGCAAAGGTCATCCCACGCAATTGGAGCCTGTCGCTGCTCGATCCGCCGCGGCGTCCGTTCCGCGTCTCGCGTCGCGCTGTGCCCGCCCACGCCGCCCCGCGCATCTTGAGCCTCGATTTCAACGCGAGCTACCGCCCGCTCCCGCCACCGTCTTCACCGAATGACCCGATCGACGCCCGGCGGATTGGCTTGCGGCTGGAGGCGCTCACCGCCGCGCTCGACGACCTGCCGGGCCAGGCAATACGCTTCGCCCGCTGGAAGGCGCGACGCGACGCCGCGATCGCGCGGGGCGGCCCCGTCTCCGGCCGGCGCCGCTCGCCGCTGCGGCGCGGGCGCCCGCCCGGCGGCCGGCTGTCGCGCTACGACCCGACCGCCACCCATTCCGGCAGAATCCGCGAGGTCGACGAAATCCTGGCCCATGCCCACGCGCTGGCTGTGTACGCTCTGGACCCTCCCGACACATCGTGACGTCGATAGCGGACCTGAAAAGTTGGGAATTGGGCCAGCGCGTGTTTTCCCCAGCCTGGCGACGATCGCTGCTGCCGGAAAATACGGCGGCTGTTGCGTTGGCGAAACGTGCCAAACCTGTTTAGGTCGACACTCGGGCAACTCCAAACCCATCCTTCGCCAGGGAATCACCATGAACGACAACGAACCCAGGCCCGTCACCATCATCACCGGCCGGGTCTTCCGCACCAAGGGCGGCAAGTCGGAAGGCGTCCACATCTTCCTCGTCGCGCCGGACGACGATTCCGCCGTCCGCACCGCCCTGGATGCACTCGCCAAGGAAGGCTATGCCGAGGCCGAACTCGACCAGATCGGCGAACTGGACGGCGCCCCCGACGAGGAACCCCACGCCTCCGCCTATCAAGGCGCGCTGGAGGGCGAAGTGTCGATCGTGACGTTCGAGGAGGACATCTGATAGGCTGCCTCCAGGGAGGAAAGATGGACACATCGCAAAGAGCCTCGTCGCGCGGCTGGGCCGACGAAGCGGTCGCCCGGATCGAGGCCGATCAGCGCCGTTCGGCCGACACCCATCTGTGGAAGCTCGACATCCCCGCCCTTTCCGGCATCGACCTTTATCTCAAGGACGAGTCGACCCATCCGACCGGCAGCCTGAAGCATCGGCTGGCGCGTTCGCTCTTCCTCTACGCTCTGTGCAACGGCCATATCCGCGAGAATGCGCCGGTGGTCGAAGCCTCCTCCGGATCGACCGCCGTGTCCGAAGCCTATTTCGCCCGCATGATCGGCGTGCCGTTCTATGCCGTGATGCCGCGCACCACGTCGCCGGAAAAGATCGCGGCGATCGAGCACTATGGCGGCACCTGTCATTTCATCGACGACGGCCGGCGCATCTATGTCGAGTCGGCCGAGCTCGCGGCCAAACTCGGCGGGCATTTCATGGATCAGTTCACCTATGCCGAGCGCGCCACCGACTGGCGCGGCAACAACAACATCGCCGAATCGATCTTCGGCCAGATGCGCGACGAACGGCATCCCGTCCCCACCTGGATCGTCATGAGCCCCGGCACCGGCGGCACAACGGCGACGATCGGGCGCTACATCCGCTACAAGCGCCATCCCACCCTGCTCTCGGTTGCCGATGTCGAGCGCTCGGCGTTCTTCGACGGCTTTGCGACGAAGGATCCCGACTGCCGCTGCGAGCAGCCGTCACGCATCGAAGGCATCGGCAGGCCGAGGGTCGAACCGTCCTTCGTACCCGGCGTCATCGACCACATGGTGCGCATTCCCGACGCGGTATCGCTTGCCGCGATGCGCGTGCTGTCGAAGCGGCTCGGACGTCGCGTCGGCGGTTCGACCGGCACGAATTTCGTCGGCATGTGCCTTGCCGCGTCGCGGATGATGGCAGCCGGCCAGTCCGGCTCGATCGTGACGCTGATCTGCGATTCCGGCGAGCGCTACGCCGACACCTATTATTCCGACGGCTGGCTGGCCGACAGGCAGCTCGACCTTGCCCCGCACATCCCGACAATCGAGACGTTCCTGGCGGGTGGGCCGCTCGAGCTGACGTGCAGGGAGGCCTGGGGTTCATCCTCCGCTTCCCTTCGGCCTGCCCGCGATCCTTGAAACAACGGTTCGCCTCGGGTGCCTAAGAGAGCATGGAAATGTGCATCAATTGATGCTATTTTCCATGCAGAGGATATTCCATGCGCACGACTTTGACGATAGACGACGAACTCCTGGCCAAGGCCGAGCAATTCACCGGCATCAAGGAGCGCTCGGTACTTGTGCGTGAGGCTTTGAACGCGCTGGTTCAGCGCGAGGCCGCCAGGCGGCTTGCGCTGCTCGGCGGAAGCGACCCTGAAGCCGAGGCCCCGCCCCGGCGCCGGCTACCTTGATGATCCTGGTCGACACGTCGATCTGGATAGATCATCTGCGGGAGGCGTTTCCGCCCTTGATCAAGCTGCTTCTGGACAAGCGCGTCGCCACCCATCCTTTCGTCGTCGGCGAAATCGCACTGGGATCGCTGAAAGACAGAGGGAGGGTTCTTCGCAATTTGTCCGAACTGCCTCGAACCTGCATGGCGGAAGACCATGAGGTGCTGTCCTTCGTCGAACGGTTCGCCCTTCATGGTCGCGGCATCGGCTATGTCGATGCGCATCTTCTGGCGTCCGTCAAATTGACCCCGGAGACATTGCTTTTGACCCGCGACAAGCGGTTGCGGTCGGTCGCTGAAGAGTTGGGCCTCGCAATGGCGCCGACGGGACTGGCGCCCCAATAGGCGGCAAGCCCGCTCAAGCGACCCTCTCCCCGCCCCTGATCCGGTAGCTCGGCTGGTACATGGTGACCAGTTCCTCCGCCGCCGTCGGATGCACGGCCATGGTGCGGTCGAACACATCCTTGGTCAGCCTTCCCTTGACGGCGATGCCGAGAAGCTGCGCCATCTCGCCGGCGTCCGGCCCCAGAATATGCGCGCCGACGACCCGGTTCGATCCGGCCTCGACGACCAGCTTCATGATCGTCCGCTCCTCGCGGCCGGGCAGGATGTTGCGCATCGGCCGGAACGCCGCCCGGTAGATGTCGAGGTCGCCAAGCTTCTTCGCCGCCGCTTCCTCCGACAGGCCGACCGTGCCGATCTCCGGCTGCGAGAACACCGCCGTCGGCACATCGTCGAGATCGGGTTTGGTCGGATTGCCCTTGAAGACGGTCTCGACGAAACACATCGCCTCGTGGATCGCCACCGGCGTCAGTTGCAGCCGGTTGGTCACGTCGCCAAGCGCAAAGATGTTGTCGACATTGGTCCGCGAATAATCGTCGACGAGGATGTCGCCGACCGGCCCGAGCGCCACGCCGGCATTTTCCAGCCCGAGGCTTTCGGTGTTCGGCGTGCGGCCCAGCGCAAGCATCATCTGGTCGGCGACCAGTTCCCGTCCCTTGGCGGTGCGCGCAAGCAGCCCGCCGTCGCCGCACTTCTCGATGCCGGCGAACACATCGTGGCACAGGATTTTTATCCCCTTGCGCTCCATCGCCTCGTGCAGGCCGCGGCGCAGGTCGTTGTCGAAGCGCGACAGGATCTCGGCGCCGCGATAGATCAGCGTCGTGTCGACGCCCAGCCCATGGAAGATGTTGGCGAACTCGACTGCGATGTAGCCCCCGCCGGCAATCACGATCGCCTTCGGCAGTTCGTCCAGATGGAAAGCGTCGTTGGAGGTGATCGTGAGTTCGTGGCCTGGCAGGGCCATGTGCGGGCTCGGCCGTCCGCCTGTGGCGACCAGGATCGTCCCGGCCGTCACCTTCCGCGCTCCGGAGAGAAGACGGATCGTGTGGCGGTCGACAAGCTCGGCGCGGCTGTGGAAGGCCGTGCCGCCCGCCTTCTCGACGCCAGACCGGTAAATATTCTCCAGCCGCGCGATCTCGCGGTCCTTGTTGGCGATTAGCGTCGGCCAGTCGAACGACGTTTCGCCGACGCTCCAGCCGTAGCCCGCCGCATCCTCGAACTGTTCGGAGAACTGCGAGGCATAGACCAGGAGCTTTTTCGGAACGCAGCCGCGGATGACACAGGTGCCGCCGAACCGGTACTCCTCCGCGATGGCTACACGCTTGCCGAGCCCGGCCGCGACCCGCGCCGCCCGCACACCACCGGAGCCGCCGCCAATCACGAACAGATCATAGTCGTATTGGGACATGCGTCGTCTCCAAATCGCTTCCGGATAGCGAGGTCACACTTATGCAGCGTGCGCCAAAATGAAAAGCCCGGCACGTGGCCGGGCTTGAGCATGGCAACGGTCGCGACGCGATCAGTTGGCCTTCGGCTGGCCGTCCGCCGGCGCCGCTGCTTCCGCCGGCTTGGCCGGGACCGCCGCGTTGATGGCCTTGCCGACATTGTCGGCCAAATCGCGCGCGACGCCGCGCTGCCATATCTCGGCGGCCTGGGCGATGCTGCGTATCAGGACCGGACCATCGGAAAGCAGCTTCTTTCCGGCCGGCGACTCATAGAAGCTGGTGATGGCATTCAGCTCTTCGACCGAAAAGGTCTTGGCATAGATAAGGGCCGCTTCCTTCTCGAGGTCGGCGCGGCGCGGCGCCAGCGATATGGTCGTCTCGTCGACCGTCTTGACGATCAGTTCCTGAAGATCAGGGTTCTTCTGGATAAGCGACTGCTTCAGCGCCGCCGCGGCATCGGGAAGGATGCCGTCATAAACCTCGGTAGCACCGATCGCCGCGATCGCCGTGCGCGCGGCCTTCAAATGATCTTCGGAAATGTCCTGCGCGAAAACCGGCAGCGCCGAGAAGACGACCGCCGAGGCGAAAGCTACGGAAGCGAGGCGGCGGATCGAATTCAGCCAGATCATGATAGAGGCAACTCCTATTTTATCGTCGCGCGAGGATCGTCCTCGCGCCGCTTGCGCCGGCCAGCACCACCATCTGCGCAAGGCCGAGAAACAGTCCGTGCTCGACAACCCCTGGCACGGAATGAAGGCCGTTTGACAGCGCTCTTGGATCGGGAATGCGGCCAAAAGATGCGTCGAGGATGAAATGACCCCCGTCTGTAACAAATGGCTGATCCTTCGTCATCCGCAATGTGATCGGCCCCGCAAGACCGAGTTCCCCGGCGACCCGGCGGATCGCGATCTCGGTGGCGCGCAGCCCGAACCGGTTGACTTCGATGGGCAGCGGGAAGCGGCCGAGCACGTCGACCGCCTTGCTTTCATCGACAATGACGATCATGCGCTTCGACGCCGCCGCGACGATCTTCTCGCGCAGCAGCGCGCCGCCGCCGCCCTTGATCAGGACGAGATCGGGGTTGAACTCATCGGCGCCGTCAATCGTGAGATCGAGTTCCGGGGTCTCGTCGAGTGTCGTCAGCGGCACGCCGGTTTCGTCGCAGAGTTTCGCGGTTCGCTCGGAGGTCGGCACGCCGATGATCGACAGCCCTTCCCCGACCCTTTTGGCAAGCAGCCGCACGAACTCTTCCGCCGTGGACCCGCTGCCGATGCCGAGCCGCATGCCGTCCTCGACATGCGCCAGCGCGGCTTTCGCCGCTTCGATCTTCAGTGTCCGCGCATCCATGGGCTGTCCGCCGTGTCTTCGGAAGCCGCGCTTAGCATCTTTGCCGCGCCGGGCAAACCCGGCCCGCGCAGCTATTTCCGTCAGGTTGCGCCAAGCCGTTGCACGCGGTACTCGGCACGGTCACGTTCTCCACAATGCGAGCCCGCTTCATGAGCCACCCGATTGTCGTCTTCGATCTCGACGGAACTCTCGTCGACACCGCACCGGACTTGCTGGAGAGCCTGAACCACAGCCTGCTGGCCGGCGGCGCGGCGCTCACGGACACGCGGGGGTTCCACCAGTTCGTCGGCCATGGCGGCCGGGTGATGATCGAGCGCGCCTACGCCGCGCAGAAGCGCATGCTGGAGCCCGCGGAACACGACCGGCTGTTCAACCTTTTCCTCGACCACTACGGCCAGAACATCCCGGGCAACTCGCAGCCCTATCCCGGCGTTCCGGCCGCTCTCACACGGCTCGCCGCCGCGGGTTACCTGCTCGCCGTCTGCACCAACAAGACCGAAGGCTTTTCGAAGCGCCTGCTGGAAGGGCTGGGCCTTGCCGGACGCTTCGCGGCGATCTGCGGCTCGGACAGCTTTGCATTCCGCAAGCCGGATCCCCGCCACCTGACCGAGACCATCGCGCTCGCCGGCGGCAACGCCGGCCGCGCCGTCATGGTGGGCGATTCGCAGACCGACATCGACACGGCCAAGGCCGCGGGCATTCCGGTCGTCGCGGTGGATTTCGGCTACACGGACCGGCATGTGCGCGAGTTCGGCCCGTCGCGCATCATCTCGCACTTCGATGAGTTGACGGTAGAACTGTGCGGCAATCTGGTGGAAGCGGCCCAGGCCTGAACGGCGAGCGGAATGGTGGGCGATGTAGGGATTGAACCTACGACCCCACCCGTGTGAAGGGTGTGCTCTCCCGCTGAGCTAATCGCCCGCCTGCAAGCCCGAAGGCTCAAAGCGCGCCGCGATATAGGATGCGGCGGCGGGCCAAGTCAAGGACGGTCGGCCCGCTTTGTGGATAGTTGGCCGGCAAGCCGGCTGTCACTCCCGAACGCAGGCGGCGACCGCATGGCGGCCGCCTGCAAACATCAGGCCAGCGTATAGGCCGTCTTGACCGTGGTGTAGAATTCGGCGGCGTAGCGACCCTGTTCGCGCGGGCCGTGGCTGGAGCCTTTCCGGCCGCCGAAAGGCACATGGAAATCGACACCGGCCGTCGGCAGATTGACCATCACCATGCCGGCCTCGGCATTGCGCTTGTAATGCGTGGCGTATTTCAGGCTGGTCGTGCAGATGCCCGACGACAGGCCGAACGGCGTGTCGTTGGCGACATGCAGCGCCTCCTCATAGTCCTTGACGCGGATGACCGAGGCGACCGGCCCAAAGATCTCTTCCTGGCTGATGCGCATCGCATTCGTGGCCTCCGTGAACAGTGCCGGCTGAAGATAGAAGCCGGGCGTCTCGCGGTTGAGCCGCTCGCCGCCGAAGGCGAGTTTCGCGCCCTCGTCGCGGCCGATGGCGATGTATTTCTCGTCCTGGTCGAGCTGGTTCTGGTCGACCACCGGGCCGACCTGCGTGCCGGCCTTCAGCGCATTGTCGACGACGAGGTTTTTCAGCTTCTCGGTCACCGCGGCGACGAACTTGTCGTGGATGCCGTCCTGCACGATGAGACGCGAGGACGCGGTACAGCGCTGACCGGTCGAGAAGAAGGCCCCGTTGACCGCGCAGTCGACGGCGATCGCGACATCGGCGTCGTCGAGCACCACCAGCGGGTTCTTGCCGCCCATCTCGAGCTGGAATTTCCGGTTGTGCTCGATGCTCGCCGCCGCCACGCGCTTGCCGGTGCCGACCGAGCCGGTGAAGGTGACAGCATTGATGTCGGCACTGTCGAGCATCGCCTGACCCACGACCGAGCCCTTGCCCATCACCAGATTGAGCACGCCTTTCGGCAGGCCGGCGCGGTGCAGGATATCGACGATCGCCCACGAGCAGCCCGGCACGAGGTCCGCCGGCTTGAACACGACAGTGTTGCCGTAGCAGATCGCCGGGGCGAGCTTCCAGGCCGGAATGGCGATCGGGAAATTCCACGGCGTGATGATGCCGACGACGCCGACCGCCTCGCGGGTGATCTCGACACCGACGCCGGGCCGCACCGACGGAACCGTCTCGCCGGTCAGCCGCAGCGCCTCGCCGGCGAAGAAGTCGAAAATCTGCGCGGCGCGGATAGTCTCGCCAATGCCTTCGGCGAGCGTCTTGCCCTCTTCGCGCGACAGGAGTTTTCCGAGTTCGTCCTTCCGCGCCAATATTTCGTCGGAGGCTTTGCGCAGCACCGCGTGGCGCTCGAGCGGACCTGAGCGCGACCATTTCGGGAAGGCGGCCTTGGCCGCCGCGATCGCGGCAAGGGCGTCGGCCTTGGTCGCCCGGGCATAGTCGCCAACCACGTCGCCGGTGTCGGAGGGATTGATGTTGGGGACCGCGTCGCCCTTCACCCATTCGCCGTCGATCAGATTGCCATGCAGTTCGCTCATTGCAAAAATCCATAAGAGCCGGGGGTCAATTTCCCGTCTTCATAGGGAGATGGCGACAAGACGGCAAGGCAGTGCTCATGCTATTTGCCCTGAGCCCTGGTTGTGACAGCAACCGACTCAGCGCCTGATACGGACAAAGCATTTGCGGAGATCGATGCGACGGCCAAATGGCAGCCGCCATGGGCTTGATGGCAGGTCGCACCGCGATGCCGGGCGACCTCGTTCCCACCGATGCGGGCGGACAGCCTCCGACAGGCCTTCCCTAATTTCCAAAGTGTCAGAACTTGACCTTCAGGCTGGCGGACAAAGCGCTCACCAAGTCGTTGCCGAAATCGTAGGTCACGTTGTTGCCGTAGTCTTGGCCGTTCGCATCCAGAATGGTCTTTTGCGACCCACTCGTCAGGATCCCCAGCGCGCCGCCAAGCCGTATCTCGACATTCTGGTTCGGCGTGTATGACCCGCCCGCACTGAAGGTCCAGGTGTCCGTCTGCGTTCCAAGACCGGTGGAGGTTCCGCGGTCCCAGGTGATCGAGGCCGCTCCGCTGATCTGATCCGAGAACCTGTGGCCGACGCCGCCCTGTACGGTCCAGCCGTCGCGATAGAGCAGGTCGAGAGAGGTCACGGCGAAAGGGCTGTAATACGAGCAGCTATTTATGAGACCGGCATTCTTGGCCGCGGTGGGACAGAAAGCGACGCTTTGAAGCACACTCCAGTCGACCCACTTGATCGACCCGAACGCAAGCCATCCCGGCGCTATGCCCGACTGAACCTTCAGTTCAACCGATTGCGGCATGTTGGCTTCGCCAAACACATCGGTAACCCTGCCCAGCAACGGGTTTGCGGGATTGAGGAAGCCCGGAATCTGGGTAAGATCCAGCGTGCCGGTTATCTCACCAAGCTTCACTTCAGAGTTGTAGACCAGGCTCGCCCTGAACGCTATTTCCTCGATTTCATAGGCAACGCCTGCACGCCAACCCCAACCGTCCGCGCTGAGATCAAGCCGGCCAATGCCGCTTCCAAACGCCGGAGGCAGTTGCTGGACAAGCCGTTCCTGAAACCCGTCGAGTTCCTGATAGAACGCACCGCCTATCAGCCGCAGCTCGCCCTTGCCTGCCTGGAATTTGTACGAGCAGGTGCCGGCGTAGTTGTCGCTGTTGACCTTTGTTTCGATGTCGTAATTCGCGCCGGCCCAGTTGAGCCCGGGATTGGTATGAGCCCCCCACGGCTGCGAATAGTCGAGCATGCAGTCAACCGCGTCGTAGGCGCCGAATTTAACACCCACGCGCGGCACCCAGTAATCTGCCGTGTCCCGAACGCCGTCGGATTTACCGCCCGGGCTTCCGTCAAACGGGTTGGAATCAACGACATTGTCGAGCTTACGGTCCGGCATGACATATGTGCCGGTAGCTTCGGCCGCGAAACGCGATGGATCAAACAGCAGGTCGATATTGTAGCCGCCGCGCTCAAGACCGCCCGCCGCCGCCGAGCCGACGATCACCATCGACATGCAGCCCGCTCCGATCAAAGGCGACAGCAGCTTGCGGCTCATGAAGGTTCCTCTCCCAGTCCTCATCACGCAACCTTGATCGAATTCGTTGCGGCGGCGCAACTCGCAATTCGCGCCGGTCCGACCACAGTACCCTCGGGTTCGCCGGCTTGACCCCTCAAAGCGTGGCGAACGGGTCAATGGTCGCAGGAATTTGGTAAAAAAAGATAAGAAAATCGGGATATATGCAGCGAATTCCCGCCATTTCCGCCGAATTGGGCGGACTTGTCACTTTGCGGCAACAATGCGGCCGAAAATCCTTGGCCGACACAGCCCTTACCCGGCGGAACCGCCGGATCTCGTGTCCCTGACGCCGGCACGGTGCAAAGCACCACCCGACGCGACTCACGGATTATGGCTTACGGCTTGATCTCCCGCACCCGGGACAGCGCCACCACCAGCCGCTGCTGCGTGGCCTGATATTCGGCAAGCTTCTCGCGCTCGGCCTCGACGACCTCGGGCGCGGCGTTAGCGACGAAGCGATCGTTCGAAAGCTTCTTATGGATGCGCGCGACCTCTTCCGTGACCTTGGCAAGTTCCTTCTGCAGTCGAGCAGCCTCGACGGCCAGGTCGATGATCCCGCCGAGCGGCAGGCAGATCGTCGCCTCGCCGAGAACGATCTGGGCCGAAGCCGATGGCGGCGCGGCTTCGTGCGTGATGGTGTCGACACGCGCCAGACGCTTGATGGCCGCATCCTGGCGCTCGAGCCGGCTGATGGTGGTGGCATCCGCGCCGACCACGACGAGCGGCGCAATCGCACCTGCCGGCACGTTCATCTCCGAGCGCACGGAACGGATGCCCGAAACCAGATCGATCAGCCAGTTGATCTCGGCCGCCGCATCCACATCGTCGAAGTCCGGCTGCGGCCAGCGCGCGTGGCAAAGCAAAGTCTGCCTCTCCTGGCCCTCGCCGGCCGTATGCGCCCAGAGTTCCTCGGTCATGAACGGCATCATCGGGTGCAGCAGCTTGTAGATCTCGTCGAGCACGAAGGCCATGCAGGCGCGGCTCTCGGCCTTCGCCTTCTCGTCATCGCCCATGAACACCGGCTTCAGCAGTTCGACGTACCAGTCGCAGACGAGGTTCCAGACGAAGCGGTACGCCGCGGCCGCCGCCTCGTTGAAGCGATAGCTGGTGATCCCATCGGTGATGGCATTGGCGGCGCGCGTCAGTTCGGTCAGGATCCAGCGGTTGACGGTGAGCTTGGCATCGTTCAGCCAGAAATCGTCGTTGCGCGCCACGCCGTTCATCTCGGCGAAGCGCGTGGCGTTCCAGAGTTTTGTGCCGAAGTTGCGATACCCAGCCACACGCGCCGGATCGAGCTTCACGTCCCTGCCCTGCGCGGCCATGATGGTCAGCGTGAAGCGCAGCGCATCGGCGCCGTATTCGCTGATCAGGTCGAGCGGGTCGATGACATTGCCCTTCGACTTCGACATTTTCGCGCCGGTCTTGTCGCGCACCAGGGCGTGGACATAGACCGTGTGGAACGGTTCCTCGTCCATGAAATGCAGGCCCATCATCATCATGCGGGCGACCCAGAAGAAGATGATGTCGAAGCCGGTCACCAGCACGTCGGTCTGGTAATAGGTCTTCAACTCGGGCGTGTTCTGAGGCCAGCCAAGCGTCGAGAACGGCCACAGCGCCGACGAGAACCAGGTGTCGAGCACATCCTCGTCGCGGACAAGGATCTCGCCCGGCTTGAAGTTTTCGAGCTTGTCCTCAACCCAGGCCTTCCACGGCCCGTCAAGCGCTAGATAGTGCTGAATCGCCGCCTCGAGTGCGGTTTCCTCGTCCTTCTCGACAAAGACCTGACCGTCCGGCCCGTACCAGGCCGGAATTTGGTGACCCCACCAGAGCTGGCGCGACACGCACCACGGCTCGATGTTCGCCATCCAGTCGAAATAGGTCTTTTCCCAGTTCTTCGGCACGAAGTTGGTACGGCCCTCGCGCACCGAAGCGATCGCGGGCTTGGCCAGCACCTTTGCGTCGAGGAACCACTGGTCGGTCAGCATCGGCTCGATGACGACGCCGGAACGGTCGCCGAAGGGCTGCATGATCTTTTTCGCTTCGACGAAGGGAACGTCGTTGCCCTCCGCGTCCTTGACGCTGACGGCGAGCCCCTCGGCGGTGATCGCCTCGACGATGAGTTTTCGCGCGGCATAGCGGTCGAGGCCGCGATACTCGTCCGGCACCAGGTTGATGGCGTCGACATCGGCTTCGCCGGGCACGTCACCTGTCCGGGCGATCTCAAGCGCCTGCGCCGCGTAGTCGGCATAGGGTTCGCCGTCGGCGCGCATCACGGCGCGCGTGTCCATCAGCCGGTAGAGCGGAATGTTGTTGCGGCGGGCGACCTGATAGTCGTTGAAGTCGTGCGCGCCGGTGATCTTGACGGCGCCCGAGCCGAAGGTGGGATCGGGATATTCGTCGGTGACGATCGGGATCAGGCGCCGGTGCTCCTTCGGGCCGACCGGGATCTCGCAGAGCTTGCCGACGATCGGCTGATAGCGTTCGTCGGAAGGGTGCACAGCGACCGCGCCGTCGCCCAGCATGGTCTCCGGCCGCGTCGTCGCGATGGAAATGTAGTCGCGGTCTTCCTCCAGCACGACATTGCCGTCGGCGTCCTTCTCGACATAGGTGTAGGTCTCGCCGCCGGCCAGCGGATATTTGAAGTGCCACATATGGCCGTCGGCTTCCTTGTTCTCCACTTCGAGGTCGGAGATCGCCGTCTCGAAAGACGGGTCCCAATTGACCAGCCGCTTGCCGCGATAGATCAGCCCTTCCTTGTAGAGCCGCACGAAGACTTCGAGCACCGCTTCGGACAGGCCCTCATCCATGGTGAAGCGTTCGCGCGACCAGTCGCAGGACGCGCCGAGACGCTTCAACTGGTGGATGATCGAACCGCCGGACTGCTCCTTCCACGTCCAGACGCGGCTGATGAACTCGTCGCGTCCGATGTCGCGGCGCGAGATGCCGCTGGCGGCAAGCTGGCGCTCGACCACCATCTGCGTGGCGATGCCGGCATGGTCCATGCCGGGCTGCCAGAGCACATTCTTGCCGCGCATGCGCTCGAAGCGGACGAGAATGTCCTGCAGCGTGTTGTTGAGCGCATGCCCCATATGGAGCGATCCGGTGACATTGGGCGGCGGGATGACGATGGTGAAGGGTTCGGCGCCCGGCTCCGCACCCGCGCCGGCACGAAATGCGTCCTCAGCCTCCCAGCGTTCGGCGATCCGTGGTTCGACGGCTTTCGCATCATAGGTCTTGTCAAGCATGAAGAACCGCCCGCGACTGTCCGGAAATCGAAGGCCGGTGTAAATCGAATGGCGGCTGCCAAGTCAACCGCGGATGGCACACGCAGCACCGCGAAGTCGTTTCCATCGAAGGCGTTGCAGGCGCTCTGATTCACCGCCGCAGAATTGCCGGCGAGAAATCGATGCTGGACAAAAGCGGGACAGTTGGGGCCTGGACGCTCTTTGCCGGCTGCCGAAACATCGCAGATATGTCTTAGTTTATAGCTGGCGTCGCGGCATTGGATTATGCAACTGGCGACCTACGTCGCGGGGGCACGTCGGTCGAATCTCAGGCCGGCATCGCCGCTCCGGGGTGCCGGCCTCTTCTGCCCCTCTCAGTCGCCGATCGGCGGCAGTTGACGGGCATCCGCAACAACCGGATAGCAAACCCATTGCAACGGTGGTGCGGACTTGCCGCACCAGATGCACGCCGCGTCGCGGCTGTCGGCTTTTGGGAACGAGGTAGGCCCAAGATACGGTGATCCGCATGTCGGGCACTCGGGATCGTCTTCCAGGATCGCAGGCATCGATAGCTCCCACAATTTAGTCCTGGCAGCATCCCATCAACACCTTATTGATTGCAATTCAGGCAATAGAGCGAAGTCGCAATCAAAAAGCCTGACCCGGTTTACTATCCGTTCGGTGAGTGAATAGCTGAGGAGGTAGCCCGGCGGCCGAAAGGTGGCCGGGCTTCATTGCCGGCTATGCGACAGCTAAATCACTGTAAAGTCGGCGGCGCTGATAGCCGGCGCCCCGACGAGCGTCGCGAAATGGATGCTCCCGGAAGTAGCCCCACTGCCATCGGCATCATAGTAAAGCTTGCCGGTGTCGGTTTCGTAGATGATGTGGTCGTTGGAATCCTGGGCGAGGCCGGTGTCATTTGCCCGAAACAACCCCGAGGCCAGCGCGCCGCCCGCGCCAACTCCGGCGAAAGTGGCATGGTCTATTCGGATCGTGTCGTCGGCAACCAGGAAATCTGTGATCTTGTCAGCATCAACTCCTCCGACAAAGTGAAAATCGAAAAAGTCCTTGCCGCTTCCGCCCGTCAACGTATCGTTGGCCTTGCCACCATCGAGCGTATCGTCGCCTGCACCGCCGACCAGGACGTTGTCGTGCCCGCCGCCAAAAAGTATGTCGTTGAACTTGGTGCCGATGGCATTCGGTATGGCAACGACCTGGTCGGTATTGCCGAACGTATCGATTGCCCTGTCCGCCTCCACGCCACCCTGCTTGCCTCCAGACCAGAGATTCACGATGACGCGCCCGGAACCGGTTTCCAAGCCGTAGTTCACCGTGTCCTTGCCCGCGCCGCCATTCAGGCTGTCGGCGCCTTCCCCTCCCACCAGCACATCATCGCCGTCGCCGCCGGCCAGGACGTCGTTTCCCGCGCCGCCTATGAAGGTGTTGGCAAAACTGTCGCCAGTGAGATTATCCGCACCGCTGCCACCCGTGACATTTTCGACGTTCCGCAGCCCATCCTCATTGGCGCCGCCAACTGCCAGGTAGGCGGTGGTTGCGCCGTTCAGCGAGACCGAAATCGCTTCACTCTTTTCCGTATAGAGCGCCGTATCGACACCGTTCCCGCCATCGATGATGTCCTTGCCGAGACCGCCAACGAATGTGTCGTCTCCGTCGAGGCCGTAGAGCCTGTCGTTCCCACCGCCCCCAACCAAAATATTCGCGAATCCGTCACCTGTCAGTTGATCGGCACCGCTGCCACCCGTGACGTTTTCAACGTTGCGGAGCCCATCCTCGGTGACTCCGTTGACGGTGACATAGGCGGTGGTCGCGCCGTTCAACGTAACAGAAACCGCTCCGCTCTTATCCGAGTACAACGCCGTATCGCTGCCTGTCCCGCCATCGATGATGTCCTTGCCATCGCCGCCCAGGAAAGTGTCGTTTCCGGCGAAACCCGACAGCCTGTCGTTCAAGACCGTTCCGGTCAGTGTGTCATCTCCGGCAAGGACAAGTCCGAGCATCCCCTTGGTGTCGCCGGCCGTCGCCAAGGCGGCAAGCGATGACGCGCTCACGCTGGGCATGCCCGTTATCTTAAACGTGGTTTCACCGCCGACGACCAAGGCGACGGTGGATATGGTACCTCCGTTTGGCAAATGTGACGAATCGTATGTAAGATTACTACCTTTAAATAGAGTGTAGTTTTGCGCATCGTCAAAGTATTTTGCCGCGGTCGTGGCCGTCGTCGCGTTGTCATAGTCAAACAGACCAGCGGCGTTCAGGCTGTCCATGTTCAGGGCGACGGATGTTCCACCGGTTACGATTGCCATCTATTCCTCCCTTGGCGGAAAAGGCGCTTTGGTTCGCCTTCTAAGACTTGTACAGTATATTCTCGCCGAGGAACGAAACGTCTCACCCGTTGGGCGGACAAGGCCTCTCCGTTTGGGGTAGTTCCGAAACGGCTCGAAGTCGGAGCCGCTTGGCGCTCTCCTTGGAGCCGCGCAAAAATGAAAGCTGTATTCGCTGCTGCCGCGCAGGACCGGTTCGACCTCAGGTCGGCACGGCGCCGGGCGCCGCCCTTAGGGAGTCTTTTATCGTGCCGTTGCTATTGTCTTGAGCGATCTCACGCCCGAGGAGGCCCTTGTCACGTTTCTGGCCGAGTGCGATTACGATGACGCTCTCCGGTCCATGGAAGCGAAACTTGACGACGAACGGTTGCCGCTCCGACCGGTTCGTCGGTGACGACGCAGGTGGCCTATGCCATCCCTACCATCCATGGCATGTTTGCCCTCATCGTCTTCCTGTTGCCTGTAAACGCATCGCGCAAATGACCCCAGACCAGCCAATCGTCCCGGACGAGCCGAGGGTAGCCGCGCTTCGTCGCGTGCTTGATCCCGCGGCCCGTGCAAGCGAGATTCTGTTTGGCCTGATCATGGTCCTGACCTTTACGCTTTCGCTCGGCGCCGCCGGTGTGGGCAAGGTCGACGTGCAGACCGTGTTGCTTGGCGCCCTCGGCTGCAACCTGGCCTGGGGCTTGATCGACGCCGTCATGTATTTGATGGGCGTTCGCGCCGAGCATGGGCTGGCCGCTTCCGCCGTCCGGGCCGTCCGTGCGGCCACCACTCCCGCCGCCGCCCGCCTGATCATCGCGGAGCGCCTTCCACCGGCCATTCTGCCCGCGCTGACGCAAAACGACCTCGAGCGGATACGGCTTCATCTCGGCACATTGCCGCCGGAGAGCCTGGCGCCACGGATCGGGCGGGACGACTGGCTTGCCGCGCTTGGCGTGTTCCTGCTCGTCTTTTTATCCGTGGTGCCGGTTGCCATTCCTTTCCTGCTTATCCCGGATATCGCTCTCGCATTGCGCGTCTCCAACGCCGTGGCGGTAAGTCTGCTCTTCCTGACCGGCTTCGCCTTCGGCCGCCATGTCGGAAGGCCGTGGCAGGTCGGCTTCTCCATGGTTGCCGTCGGCATTGCTCTCGTCGCCGTAGCGATGGCGCTGGGCGGTTGAGAGATTTTTCCGGCTAACCTGCCTCGGCTTGCTGGGGCGGGTTCATTCGGCCCAGGCGACATTTCCCGTGAAGGCGATGGTCAGCCAGCGGTCGTGCCCCTCCTCTCCGATCGCCCGGCCCACCTCGTCACGGATGCGATCCCACTCGTCGATGGCCTTGGGGTGCTGTCCCCGCGGAACGATGAAGTAGATCTCGATCTGGATCGCGCGCCCGACCCGCGCCACATAGGCCCGGTGCGAAAGGAAGCCGTGCCGCTCGATGGTTTCGGCCGCCACCTGGTCGACGTGGATCTTGAGTTCCGTGGGAGCGATCAGCAGGATATCGGAGAGTGCCTGCCGCACCGTACCGATCGGCAAGGGGATAATGACCACGCATACAAGCGCCAGGGCGACCGGGTCCACGTAGGGGGTGATCCAGTCCAGTGGCGTTCCCTTGACGGCATAACCGGTGACGAAGGCAATCAGCAGGGCGAGCGTGATGCCTCCCGACATGATCCAGGCCCTGACGTCCAGGGCGATGAAATCGGATTGCAGCCGACGGTTCGCCCGCGCCTCCAGCCATGCCATCGCAAGGCATATGACCACCGTGATCGCCGCGTAGATGATGGCGTAGTCGAACCGAAGCTCATGCCCTCCTTCCAATATATTGGAGACGGCATTGATCAGCGCGTAGACCGCGACGGCGATCAGCAAGGTGCCGTTGAGCAGAAGGACGATCGGCTCCAGATGCCAGAAGCCCATCGTAAAACGACCGTGAAGCTTTCCATATGGCTTCTCGTGCTGCGCCGACCTGACGATCAAGCTGGAAATCCAGAGGGCCAGCGCCGTCATGCCGGCATCGCCGAGCGAATAGACACCGTCGAAGGCGATGGAGAACGAGCCGGATAGCAACCCCAGCACAATGCCGAACGTGGCAACAACAACGGTCGCGGAGATCGAAATGCGAAGCAGGCGCTGTTCGTTGAGCATTTCATTTCTCGAATGTTTTCCCGGCGAAACTATACTATCATCAATCGACGGTTGGCAGGGGCAGCCACTGCGCGCAGGCAGGGACGGAGGGGACCATGGCTGCAGGAAACAATGCCAAGAGCCTGGGAATAGCGGCCTGCACGGCCATCGTGGTCGGCAACATGGTCGGCTCCGGCTTCTATCTGTCGCCGGCCGCGGTCGCCCCATACGGCAATCTCGCGATCCTGGTGTGGATCGTCATGGGAGCAGGCGCGATCTGCCTTGGCCTCACTTTCGCGAAACTGGCGCGGCTCGCGCCGGCGACTGGCGGTCCTTATGCCTATACACGCCTCGCCTATGGCGATTTCCCCGGCTTTCTCATCGCCTGGGGGTATTGGATATCGATCTGGGCTTCATTGCCGGTCATCGCGGTCGCGTTTGCCGGCGTGGTCATCGATCTGTTCCCGGCGCTTCGGGGACGCGGCATGGCCGTGATGCTTACGCTTGGCGCAATATGGCTGGTCGTGCTCGTCAACCTCAGGGGTGTCGGAACGGCCGGCCATTTCGCGCAGGTGACGACCTACGCCAAGTTGGTGCCCTTCGGCGCCATAGCGATCCTTGGGTTGTTTTATATCGACACCTCGCACTTCGCCGATTTCAACCCCAGCGGCGTGCCGCTCTGGCAGGCATGCGCCACGCTCGCTCCGCTGACCATGTTCGCCTATCTCGGCCTGGAATCGGCCACTGTGCCGGCCGGCGACGTCAGCGACCCGGAACGGACCATTCCCCGCTCCACCGTGCTGGGAATCGGCATCGCGGCGGGCCTTTATGTGCTCGGAACCATCGTTGTGATGGGACTTCTGCCGCGCGAGCAACTCATCGGGTCCGTTGCGCCGTTCTCAGACGCCGCCAATGTGATGTGGGGCCGCGGCGGCGAGATCGCAGTTTCCATCGCCGTCGTCCTGTCCTCGATCGGGGCACTCAACGGCTGGACGCTGCTCATGGGGCAGGTGCCGATGGCGGCGGCGCGCGACGGACTGTTTCCGCCTTTGTTCGGCACACTTTCTTCCAGAGGTGTTCCCGCCACGGGGATTGTCGTTTCGGCGATATTGGCAACCGTGCTGGTTCTCCTTCAGGCTTCGGGCTCGGGAGGTTTTTCGGCATTCTACAGCCTCGTCGTCGGGCTGAGCACCATGGCGGCGGTTATCCCTTATGCCTTCTGCGCACTGGCGAGCGGTCTCGTCTCGGCGCGGGTCGGCAACGCAGCGCGGGTACCCCGGGTGACAGTGGTGGAAATCATCGCCTTCGTCTTCGCGATGTTCACGCTTTACGGATGCGGCGCCGAACCGGTGCTCTATGGGCTGGTGTTGCTGCTGCTCGGCATTCCAGTGTTCGTCTGGCAGCGGAGGCATTCGGGCGTTCCACCTGACCAGTTGTAATTGGACCTTGCCGTAGGTCCGATACCAATCAGGACGTTCCAAAAATCCTGATGGCTATTCGATCGGAGATTGGTGCGGGTCGACCCGAGACCGACGTTTCCTGCTGCGACGACAGGTAGCCGGCAACACCGGCGCAAGCGATAATTAGCCGGCGCATCATTTCCGGACTGAATTTGCCGATAACTGCTTCCACGGCCGTGTTTCCTTGGCCAATCAAGTATTTCCGGCCCGTCTCTAGACCGACCATTAACTGTAACTAACACGCTATCGGCTTGATGCCTGCCGCAACCGGCGCGACCTTAGGCGCTAAACTATTCGCGCCTTGCCCAGCGGCATGCGACAGGCGCGACAACAAGATGAAGCCTGGCCACACGAGCCGGGCACAAAGCGGAGGAATGGATGCGGGAAGTCCAGGCATTCCCAATCGCCATCATCGACGAGGACTATGAGGGAAAGAACGCCGCAGGGCGCGGCATGCAGCAGCTCGCCGCCGCGATAGAAAAAGAGGGATTTCGCGTGGTGGGCGGCGTCACCTACAAGGACGCACAGCGCCTCGCCAAGATATTCAACAACGAATCCTGCTGGCTGGTGTCCGTCGACGGTTCCGAGGACACGGCGACGAAATGGCAGGTCCTCGAGGAGGTGCTTGCGGCAAAGAGAAGCCGCAACGACCGCCTGCCCATCTTCCTGTTCGGCGACGAGATGACTGCCGAGATGGTGCCGGCGAGCGTGCTGAAACACGCCAACGCCTTCATGCGCCTGTTCGAGGATTCCTCGGAGTTCATGGCGCGCGTCATCGTGCGCGCTGCCGAACTCTATCTGGACCGGCTGCCGCCGCCGATGTTCAAGGCGCTGATGGAGTACACGCTCCAGGCGAGCTACTCCTGGCATACACCGGGCCATGGCGGCGGCGTGGCGTTCCGCAAGAGCCCGGTGGGCCAGCTTTTCTACGAATTCTTCGGCGAGAACACGCTGCGTTCCGACATATCCGTGTCGGTGGGTTCGCTGGGTTCGCTGCTCGACCATACCGGGCCGATCGCCGAGGGAGAACGCAACGCCGCGCGTATCTTCGGCGCCGACGAGACGCTGTTCGTGGTCGGCGGCACCTCGACCGCCAACAAGATCGTCTGGCACGGAACGGTGGCGCGCGGCGATCTCGTGCTCTGCGATCGCAACTGCCACAAGTCGATCCTGCATTCGCTGATCATGACCGGCGCGACGCCGATCTACCTGATCCCTTCGCGCAACGGCCTCGGCATCATCGGCCCGATCTCGCGGGACCAGTTCACGCGCGAGTCGATCGAAAAGAAGATCGCTCAAAGCAAATTCGCCAAGGAGACGAACGGAAAAGTCCGCCTCATGGTGATGACCAACTCGACCTATGATGGCCTCTGCTACAACATCGATGCCATAAAACAGTCGATCGGCGATGCGGTCGAAATCCTGCACTTCGACGAAGCCTGGTACGCCTACGCCAACTTCCATGAATTCTACGACGGTTATCACGGCATTTCGTCCGGCAATCCGGCCCGTTCGGAGAAGGCGATAACCTTCACCACGCATTCGACGCACAAGCTGCTGGCGGCCCTGTCGCAGGCGTCGATGATCCATGTGCAGCATGGCGAGACCAAGCGGCTGGACATGGCACGCTTCAACGACGCCTTCATGATGCATACGTCGACCTCGCCGCAATACGGCATCATCGCTTCCTGCGACGTGGCGGCCGCGATGATGGAGCAGCCGGCCGGCCGCGCCCTGGTGCAGGAGACGATCGAGGAGGCGCTGAGCTTCCGCCGCGCCATGTCGGCCGTCAAAAAGCAGATCAAGGATTCGTGGTGGTTTGACGTCTGGCAGCCCGATGCGATCGCTGAGCGGCCCGCCGAAATCAAATCCGAATGGATCCTGAAGCCCGGCGAACGGTGGCACGGCTTCGAGGGGCTGGCCGAAAACCATGTTCTGGTCGATCCCATCAAGGTGACGATCCTCAGCCCCGGCCTCTCCGCCAATGGCGACATGCAGGATTTCGGGATTCCCGCGGCGGTCGTGGTGAAATTCCTGTCTTCGCGGCGGATCGAGATCGAGAAGACCGGGCTTTATTCGTTCCTCGTCCTGTTCTCGATGGGCATCACAAAGGGCAAATGGAGCACGCTCGTCACCGAACTGCTGAACTTCAAGGACCTCTATGACGCCAATGCCCCGCTGAAGAACGTGCTGCCATCCCTGGCGGAGGCTCATCCCGATGCCTATGCGAGGATGGGCCTCAAGGATCTGTGCGACCTGGTGCATCGCACCTATCGCGAGGACAATCTGCCCAAGGCGCAGCGGGACATGTACACGACCCTGCCCGAGATGGCGATGCGGCCGGCCGACGCCTACGAGTGCCTGGTGCGTGGCAACGTCGAGAGCGTCGAGATCGACCACCTGATGGGCCGCACGCTGGGCGTGATGGTCGTCCCCTACCCGCCCGGCATCCCGCTGATCATGCCCGGCGAGCGGATCACGGCGGCGACGAAATCCATCCACGACTACCTGATCTACGCGCGGGACTTCGACAAGAAATTCCCGGGTTTCGAGACGGACATCCATGGCCTGCGCTTCGAGCATACGCCGAACGGACGCCGCTACCTGATCGACTGCGTTAAAGAGGGCGCGCGGCGATGATCCCTCGCGACGTGAAAGCTCCGACGGTCGCCATACCGTTCAACCATCTGTTGAAGATCGTCGCCATCGTCGACGAGAAGAACCCGCAGACGCGGGAACTGCTGGACCACATCGCCGCCGAAAATTTTGAGATCGAGATCAGCGATAATTTCGAGCGTGACGTTTCCGAGGATTCGGAGGTCGGCGCTTACATCGCCCTGGTCGATGGGGACCGCCTGCAGAGTGCGCGCGACCTGGCGCTCGCCGTGCGCGGCATCGGGTTCCAGACACCGCTGTGGGCGCTGGCGGATTCGCGAAAACTTTCAGACATGGCTGTCCTCGACCTTACCGGCCAGGTCGACGGCTACATCTATCTCGGCCAGCAGACGCCGGCCTTCTACGCCAAGAAGGTGATCGCCAGCCTGATGATGTACGGGCGGACCCTGCTGCCGCCGTTCTTCGGCGGGCTGATGGCGTATGACGGCGAAGCCAACATCGCCTTCGACTGTCCCGGTCACCAGGGCGGGCAGTTCTACCGGAAATCTCCATCCGGCCAGCTCTTCTTCAAGCATTTTGGCGAGAGCATTTTCCGCAACGACCTGTGCAACGCCGATGTCGACCTCGGCGATCTGCTCATCCACGAGGGTCCGGCGGTCGAGGCGCAGCGCTACGCGGCAAAAGTGTTCGGCGCCGACAAGACCTACTTCGTGCTCAACGGCACGAGCACCTCCAACAAGATCGTGGCGAACGCCGTACTGAAGCGCGGCGACCTGGTCCTGTTCGACCGCAACAACCACAAATCCCTGCACCAGGGCGCTCTGGTCCAGGCCGGCGCCATACCGGTCTTCCTGCCGACGGCGCGCAACGCCTTCGGCATGATCGGCGCGGTCGACTGGGATGCCTGGGACGAGACCTATCTGCGCGACCAGATTCGCGCCAATCCCCTGCTCAAGGACAAGGCGCGTGCCGACGCGGAGCGGCCGTTCCGGCTGGCCTGCATCCAGCTCGCGACCTATGACGGCACCGTCTACAACGTCCGCAAGGTCTTGGAGAAGATCGGCCACCTCTGCGACTACGTGCTCTGGGACGAGGCGTGGATCGGCTACAACGCTTTCCATCCGCTGTTCGAAGACCACAGCCCGATGCGGCTGGAAGCGCCCGGTCCGCAGATGGCCGGACTGTTCTCCACCCAATCCGTACACAAGCAGGGCGCCGGTTTCTCGCAGGCGTCGCAAATCCACAAGCGGGACGACCACATCCGAGGCCAGCGCCGCTATGTTGAGCACAAGCGGTTCAACGAGTCGTTCCTGATGAACGCCTCGACATCGCCGTTCTATCCGCTGTTCGCCTCCATCGAGGTCAACGCCAAAATCCACGAAGGCAAGGCCGGCGAGATGCTCTGGGACCGGTGCATCGCGCTGGGCATCGAATGCCGCAAGAAGTTCCGCGAATTCGGCCAGTACTATCGCGAGAACGGCCGGGACGAACAGGAGAAGTGGTTCTTCGACCCGTTCGTGCCCGACAAGGTCACGATCCGCAATTCCGAGTTTACGCAAGACGTCACCGACGCTCCCTGGGAAAGCCTGCCCACCGACGTTCTCAAGCGCGAGCAGCAATGCTGGAATTTCCATCCGCAGGCGCGCTGGCATGGCTATGCGGGTTACGTCGACGGTTACGCGATGGTCGACCCCAACAAGCTGGCCTTGCTGACACCGGGCATCGACCGCGAAACCGGCGACTATCTGGGCTTCGGCGTGCCCGCGACCGTAGTCGCCAACTACCTGCGTGAGCAGCGGGTGGTGGCCGAGAAATGCGACCTCAACAGCGTGCTGTTCCTGATGACGCCCGCGGAAGACGAGAGCAAGCTCAACACGCTGATCGCAAAGCTCGTCCGTTTCAAGAATCTCTGGGATCGCGACGCCCCACTGGCGGACGTGCTGCCAACCGTCTGCGCGGCCAATAGCGCACGCTATGCAGGGTACACGATCCGCCAGATCTGCAACGAGATGCACGACTTCTACCGCTCCGCCAACATCAAGGACCTGCAGCGGCGATGCTTCCGCGCATCGAGTTTCCCGGAACTCGCCATGTCGCCCGAGGATGCCTACGCGGCGCTGGTGGCCAACGACGTGGACTATGTCTCCCTGGATGACATCAGGGAGCGCGTGTCGGCCACGCTTGCGCTGATATACCCGCCCGGCATCGGCGTGATCGTGCCCGGCGAGCGCTGGGACGAACGCGCCCAGCCGATGCTGGATTATTTCCATGCCTTCGAGGAATCGTTCAACCGGTTCCCGGGCTTCAACTACGAGGTGCAGGGCGTCTTCCAGGAGAAGATCGACGGCCGCATCAAGTTCCACACCTACGTGGTCCGAGAGTGACCGGCCGGGGCGAGACACTGGGGAGGACTGGCTATGGCTGAACAGCCCAAACGCATGAACCTGATCCAGCTGACCTTCATCGTCGCGGTCAACATGATGGGATCGGGCATCATCATGCTGCCGACCAACATGGCCAAGGTCGGCGCGATATCGCTTTTGTCCTGGATCGTCACCGCGCTCGGATCGATGGCGATCGCCTACGGCTTCGCCCAGGCCGGTCTCTTCAACCAGCGGCCGGGCGGCATGTCGGCCTATGCGGAAGATGCCTACGGAAAGCCGGGCTACTTCCTCGTCTTCCTGCTGTATTTCCTGTCGCTGGCGATAGGCAACGTGGCAATCGGCATCTCGGCCGTCGGCTATCTTGCCGGCTTCTTCCCCTGGCTGTCGTCCACGCCCATGGCGACCTGCATCGGACTGATTGCCCTGCTCTGGCTGACAACCTTCGCGAACTTCGGCGGCCCGAGCATCACGGGTCGCATCGGCGCCATCACTGTCTGGGGCGTGATCATCCCGGTTGCCGGCATCTCCATCATCGGTTGGTTCTGGTTCAGCTCGGCGACATTCGCTCAAGCTTGGAATCCGAACGGGCTGTCGATCGCAGAGGGCATGGGATCCAGCATCGCGCTGACGCTCTGGGCTTTTCTTGGGATGGAATCCGCCGCTCAGAATTCCGCGGCGGTCGAGAATCCGAAACGCGACGTGCCTCTTGCATGTCTGTTCGGCACGCTCGGCGCCGCGGTCATCTACATTCTGTCGACGACCGTCATTCAGGGGATAGTGCCGAATGCCGACCTGGCCAAATCGACAGGGCCGTTTGCGCTGGCCTATGCGCAGATGTTCAGCCCGTTCGTTGGATCGATCATCATGGCGCTCGCCATCCTCGCCTGCCTCGGTTCGCTGCTCGGTTGGCAGTTTACGATCGCCATGACCGGCAAGGCGGCAGCGGATGAGCGCATGTTTCCCGCCTTCTTTACCAAGGTGAACAGCATGGGCGCGCCGGTGACAGGAATGATCGTGCTCGGCGTCGTCCAGACAGCTTTGGCGCTGATGACGATATCGCCCACCCTGAGCGAGCAATTTTCCGCCCTGGTCAATCTCGCGGTCGTGACCAACGTGATACCTTACATCATCTCTCTGTCGGCACTGATCATCATGATGAAGTCGGCTGGCGTGAGCGGCGCAAAATATAGTTTCAACGTGGCCATCACCCTGGTGGCGATGCTCTACAGCACCTACGCGCTCTATGCTTCCGGCCACTCGGCCGTCATGGGCGGCATGCTGGTGACAGCCATCACCTTCATCATCTGGGGTTTCATCGCTCCCCGTTTCTCGGCCAAGACCCAGGCTGCGGGCAGGTTCGCGCCCGCAGCGTCCGGACTTGCCGCAGAGTAGGCGTCGAGAGGAGATCGGTCATGTCCAACGAATGGAACATTCCCCGCCGGTATCGGGTCCTGGCCTCCCTCGCCGCCGGGCTGGCGCTCGCATCGACGCTTCTCGGAGCCACGTCCGCGCAAGCGGCGGCCCTCGACAGGATCCGCCAGGCAGGCAAAGTGACCTTTGGCTACTGGGCGGACGCACGCCCATTTTCTTTCGCGGAAGGAAGCAGCGAGCCGGCCGGTTATTCGGTTGCCCTGTGCGGCAAGGTGGCCGAACAGATCAAGGCTGCACTGGGCATGGCCGAGTTAGGCGTCGAGTGGGCGCCGATAGCACTCGGTGAGCACTTCACGGCGCTCGAACAGGGCAAGATCGACCTGCTGTGCGCAAGCTCTTCCGTGACGCTGGACAGCCGGAAGCAGGCTTCTTTCTCCATTCCCATCTATCCCGGCGGCATCGCGGCAATGCTGCGGGCCGACTCGTCGAAGGCGTTGCAGGATGTGCTTGCCGGGCGACCGGCTTCAGGCCCTATCTGGCGCGGCTCGCCGGCCCAGATCGTGACCGGCAAGACATTCTCGGTGGTCAAGGACACCGCGGGAGAGACCTGGCTTTCGGAGCGGCTCCAGCATTTCCAACTCACAGCCACCGTTGTTCCCGTTGCCGACTACAAGGCAGGGGTGTCGAGCGTGCTGGATGGCACGTCGAACGTCTTCTTCGGAGAACGTCCTACTCTGATCGAAGCCGCCGCGGGCAGCCCGTCGCCTGACGACCTGATCATCCTCGACCGGCTGTTCACGTCCGAGCCTGTCGCCCTGGCGATGGCGCGGAACGACGACGATTTCAGGCTGGTGGTGGATCGCGCGTTGAGCGAGTTCTTTCCGTCCACGGACTTTCGGGAACTCTACACCAAGTGGTTCGGCGCGCCCGACGACAGGATCGTCACCTTTATCCGCCAGAGCGCCCTGCCGGAGTAGGAACTTGAAGCTTTGCTCGGCATTGAATCACCTTTGCGGCAATCACGGTCGGATCTTTGGTATTGTAGTTGCGTCAACATGATTCGAAGGGGACGATTCATGACACAGATTTTGTTCCATCTGTCGCCTGGCGTGTATAAGACAGCCGTCTTTCTCGCTATACTTGCACTCTTCGGAAGCCAGGGGGCGACGTCCGCCTCGGCCGCGGAGCAGGATATCGCGCCCGGCGAGGAATACGCCCCGCTCGCGACCACGCCCGGTGTTCCCTTCGACATCGCCTTTGGAATCTCGCTGACGACCGACTATGTCTCGCGCGGCATAACCAACAACAACAGCTCGCCGGCAGTCCAAGGCTATGTCGAGCCGTATATCGAACTGCCCAATCTCGGCACCGCCTATGTGAACGTCTGGGCTTCCAATGTCGACTACGGCGAAGGATTCGAGGGCGCGGAGATCGACGTCGCGGCAGGCATCAGGCCCCAGTTCGGCCAGCTTTCCCTGGACGTCGGCTATGTCCATTATTTCTATTCGCCCGAACACGTCAGTCCGGACTACGGCGAAATCTTCGCCAAGGCCGACTATAATTTTGATGACAAGCTCACGGTCGGCGGCCGCGTGTTCTTCGCACCGGACTACAACCAGAGCGGAAACACAGCCACATGGGTCGCAGCCGGCGTCAGAGTGCCGTTGCCCCACGACTTCTCGATCTATGGCGGCATCGGATACCAGTTCTTCGAAGACCCCGACGCTTTCGAGCAGTTCGCCTGGACAGCGGGCCTCTCCTACAACTGGAAGGCCGTCACTTTGGATCTGCGCTACTGGGGCACGGATCTGTCGGACAACGAATGCGTCGCCCGCAGCGGCTTCGCGGACGGTTGCGACTCCCGCGTCGTCGCGACGATTTCCTTCGACACGAGCTTCTCGGAGGTCCGGGACTGGATGACGGGCAAATAGGCCGCGGATAATGTCTTGCGGGCCTGCTCCGTATGGAGCCCGCGAGACGCGATAGAGCGTGACGACATGATCGGCGGTCATTGTAAATCCGTGGCTGCAAACCCGGCGCACTTCATCGTCGCCACGCCCTGCCTTTGCAGTCTGGCCATTGGTCGAGGGTGGGAAGCGGGGCGCGAAGCCGAGCCTCTCAAAGTTTATAGACGTGGCGCGAACCTCGCGCCCCGCCGGCGTGCTTGCCCGACCGCTGATACCGCCCACTCGATCCGGGGCGCGTCGTCGCGATCTGGGGCCCGGGCGTAAAGGCTCTCGCCAGGCCGCGCACCGTTACGCGGCCATCCCGGCGCCGTCGCTCTCCCCTGATACCCGGTGCGCACCAGGTTTCCCGCGAGAGTGATGGCGGAAAGCATAAGCGAGCCGGAAGAGGCGGGGACGGGAAACGATCGGAAAAATCTCCGGCATTAATGATATCAAAGGCTTGTACGAAATCTGCAAAAAATCGGCCGATTCGATTCCCCGCTTTGTGGCTTATGACGCAAATAACGAGAGCGGCGATGCCCGCCGCGAGGCTCAATCGACACGTCCGAAATTTGGGATCGCCATGCCCTTTTTGGTGTCCTTCAACCTCCGCATCGCGCCAGCCGCTTCCCAGAGACATTCCCTGATGACGCTCGTCGCCGGCTCATTCCCTTTGAAGTCGTGAATATCGCCACTTGATCGCGACATGGACGGGGACGCCGGCAAGGATGAGCAGGAATCCGAGGAAGACTGTTTCGGCACCCGCTCCATAGACCGCCCAGACCGCGTAGACAAAGCCGACGAACCCAAGAACGGCGACCTTTAGCGTGCCGGGACGGGGGCTGAATCGACCCGTCCGCAGCGCTATCATCAATTCAGCGAGCGAACAGAGCGCGTAAGGCAACAGGCTCGACATGACCGCGAGCAGGATGATCGTATTGAAGGCGCCGACGAGGCCATGCGCGAAGTTCATGATGACAAGCAACGAGGCCAGCGCATTCGAGAAGATCAGCGCATTCGCCGGTGTGCCGAAGCGGCAGAGATGCCCCATGCGTTCCGGAAAGACGCGGTCGAGAGCCGCGCCGTAAGGCACCTGCCCGGTCAGCAGGGTAAATCCGTTGAGCGTGCCGAAAGTGGAGACGATGGCGCCGACGGCGACCAATACGCCTCCGATCTCTCCCCACATCTGGCGCGAAACTTCGGCCAGCGGCGCGGACGAGGTGGCCAGTCTCGCGGAAGGCACCACGCCAATGGCGACGGTCGTGACCGCGATGTAGAGCGCCGCCGCGATCAGCACGCCTCCGATTGTCGCCCGGGGAATGGTCTTGTCGGGATCGATGACCGACCCAGAAGGGACCGTTGCGGACTCAAGGCCGAGATAAGCCCACAGGGTCAGCGCCGCGGCTGCCGAGATGGCCGCAAGATTGGATTGTCCGCTGGTGTTGAGCGGTGAAAAGTTCGCCGGATCGACCCAGAAGAAACCCACCGTCCCGATCAACCCCAGCGGAACCAGCTTCAATACGGTTGTGGCAATCTGGACAAGACCAGCGCCGGCCACGCCGCGGACATTAACCAGTGTGAGTATCCAGATGGCCGCCAGCGCAACCAGCAGACTGGAGGTGTTCGAGTCCCTGATCGCCGGAACCAGATATCCAACATATCCGGCCAGCGCGACCGCGACCGCTGCATTGCCGGTCCAGAGCGCGATCCAATAACCCCAGGCGATGATGAACCCGGCGAATTCACCGTAACCCGCTTCGGTATAGGCGTAGGGGCCGCCGGTCTTGGTCACGATCCGCGACAGCCTGCCGAAAATGATCGCGAGCACCAGCGCGCCGAGCGATGTCACCACCCATCCGGCCAGCGATATAGGCCCGAAGGCCGCCAGCGATGCGGGAAGCAGGAATATGCCCGATCCGATCATGTTGCCGACGACGAGGGCCGTGCATGCGGCAAGTCCAAGTCCGCCGGATGCATCCTGAGCCGTTTCCGTGGTCGCGCTGCCTCGTCGCGACATCAAAACGGCTCTATGGCCCGTGCCAGGAAGTTTGTGATCGGAAGCATCGTCTCGGCGCCACGGTTGAATGGTTTGGCCTTCTGCACACTATCGCAACATGGCGTTGGACAGAGGTAACTTACAGTCAACCCGGCGCCCGCCATATCCGGCAACGATGCGGCGTCAGTGAGCGCGTTCGGCAAAAACGCCAATGAGGCTCAGATTGTGGAGGATGATCTGTAGGCCGAGCGCTACCTGCGTCACGCCGAGAACAACCCCGAAAATCTGCAGGGTCGTGCCCGCCCATTTCAGGATCTTAGCGGCGAACAGCATCGAAACCCAATCCAGGACGAGGATGAGCAGTACGATACCGATTACCAATATACTGTCCTGCAATTGGCCGTCGGCGAGCGTTGCGAAGACGATCACAGCCGCGACGCCTTGAGGCGTGACGATGATAGGGTACGCAACCGGCATCAGCGCAAGGCCGATGTTCTGCTCGAACGCGTCATCCCGATATATGCGGGACGGCGTCCCGCCCTGCATCACCGTCTGCAAGGCTACCAGGAACAGGATCGTGCCTCCGGTCAGGGCGAGCACGGGCAGGGAAATCCCGAAATTCTCGAGCATGGTGCGCCCAAGGAGCCCTGCGACGAGCAGGGCCGCCGCCGAGAACAGGATGGCTCGGCGGGCAATCCGCCGGCGCATTGTGCCATCAAGGCGCTGCGTCAGATCCCGGAAGGGGACCAATATCTTGATCGGACCCAGCACAAGGAAAAGCATCAGAAAAATCTTGAAGGGGCCGAATTCCATCTAACCGCCTTGCTTCGTCCGAGGCCCGTGCAGCGCGAAATCGAGGCAATTGTGTTTGAAGAGCCCGCTGCCATCTGCGAATGCGTCGGGAGGCGCCGCCGCTTCGCAGCTGGCGGATCTTAGTCCTGTCACAACGATTGCCGCGATTTCCGCAGGAATTGTTCAATCTCGACCTCGAGGCTTGGGATGAGAGCGCGAAAGTCCGCGACCTCCATCCTGTTCGCGCCATTCGGAAGCGCTTCGAACCACGACAGGCTGGCGCGCGCGAGCATGTATTCCTCGCAGATCCCGCGAAATGTCTCGTCCTTGAGTATCAGGCGGCGAATCAGCGCGCCATCGCCGGGGAAGCGGGCGATGATTTGCGTAAGATCAAGGCGTGCCGCATTCCGGCCAGCCATATTGCCGCCTCCCGCGCTCCTGCCCTTACGTTAGCGCACTCCGAGCCGTCACAGATGTTAATCACTGTTTCGAATAGGTTATTGAAGCTGTTTCAAGATCCGAATCGTTCCGCTATAGTGTCGAACAAAACCAGAATGGCGGCACGCTTGAATCGCCGCCCGCTTGCTTGCGAGACCGAACATGACCGATAGGGAGGTCGGTTGGGGGGATAGGAAGCACGAGCCTTCGCCGCAAATGGTGCGCGAAGCTCTCGCGAGGATATTGGCGTCTCCGGATTTTGACGCCACCGACAGGCTGCGCAATTTTCTGACCTACGTCGTCGAAGAGACGCTGCAGGGGCGGCCCTCGCGCATCAAGGGCTACAACATCGCGACCTCGGTATTCGGACGCGACGACAGCTTCGATTCGCAGGTCGACTCCATCGTACGTATCGTCGCGGGCCGGTTGCGCCGGTCGTTGGAACACTACTATCTGACAAGCGGGCGAGGCGAGAACATACAAATCCACGTACCCAAGGGTTCCTACGTTCCCATTTTCGTGGAGATGAACGAAGACCTCTCGGTCGCTGCGCTGCCTCAGGAAGACAGGCGGCCGATCGTGGACAGCTGGCCTTCGATATTCGTGGAGGCTTTCACGGAGGAAGGCGATCATTCAGCATTCCCGCACTTCGTAACCGGATTGACCAGATTGCTGGTGGTCGGACTGAGCCGTTTTACGGGGCTGCGGATATTTGGCCCTGAGGCGGGAACCCAAACCGAAGGATCCGAAGCGCTGAAGGCCGCCTATGTGCTGCGGGGCGGCGCGGCGATCACTCGTGAGCGGTTCTGGGTGGATATCGTCCTCGCCGAACAGCGCAGCGGTCGAACGATCTGGGCCGACAGCTTCGAGCGATCCATGAACCCGAGCGAGATATTCTCGCTGCGCAACGACGTGGCGAACCGTATCGTTCAAATACTGGCCCAGCCCTACGGGATAATAAGCAGCGACCGCGCCAAGGACAGCGAGGGCTCGCCGCCTGAGCAGCTCGGCAGCTATGGCTGCGTTCTCCATTTTCACCAGTATTGGCGAACATTCGATCCCAAGCTGTTGGCCGAGGTCCGCAGGTGCCTGGAACTCACGATCAGGCGGGAACCCACCTACGCCGATGCGTTCGCCTGCCTGTCGCTGGTCTATTCTAACACGTACCGTTTCCACGGCGATACGGTTCCGCCGGATTCCGATCTGCTGGACCGTGCCCTCGCCCTGGCCGACCGCGCGGTCGAACTGGCTCCGAACTCAAGCTGGAGCCACTATGCGCGGTCGCTGGCTTATTGGTTCATCTACGATCTCGACTCGAGCATAGCCTCCCTTGAAGCTGCTCGGGCAATCAATCCCAACGATACGGCGATAACCGCCGATCTTGGACAGAGATACGCGATGCTGGGAAAGTGGGACAAGGCGGTCCCGCTTCTCGAAGATTCCTATGCACGCAACCCCGCCCAGCCCGGCGGGTACAGGATCGGCCTCTTCCTCTTCCACTACGCGCATGGCCGGTTCGAGGAAGCTCTGATGCAAGCCAGGAAGATGGGCAGCTTTGTGGTCTACGGCCCGGTCGCAGTGGCCATGGCTGCCGCCAAACTCGGATACGAGGAGGAAGCGGCCCGCGCCGTCAGGCGCATCTTGGCCATCGATCCGGAATATGGTGACCACGTCCTGCTGGATCTGGAAAAGCGCAGTCTGCATCCGGATCTTGCCCGGATGGTGGTCGATGGCTTGCGCAAGGCCGGGCTGCCGGGGCGCGATATGTCGAAAACCGTGGTCACCAAGACCTTTGGCGAGCAGCGCCGCCGGGGTCCCTACGGTGAAGGCCAATAGCGGGCACAATTCAAGGCTTACAGTAATTTACGCGGCCACACTCGATTCCGCCGTCGCCTTCCGTCTATAGGGTACGTTCGGGGATTCCGGCGGGGAAAACGGGTAGCAGTGCCATGGACAATCAGATTCACCCGGTGGCTATCGAGCACCTCCCTCCTTTTGTGACTGCGCCGGGCCAACCCGACATCCTTTTCAACGTCATGGTCGTTATCCTGATCGTGATGGTCGTGCTTCTCGGCGCCTTCTATTTCCGGCTTCACGCATTGCCCGAGCGCATGGCGCACCGGGCGAACCGGACGCAGATCGAGATCATCGGCGTGCTCGCCCTGATTTCCCTGTTCACCCACAACCATCTGTTCTGGATCGCCGGATTGCTCCTGGCGATGGTTCAGTTCCCGGACTTTAGAACTCCAATGGTTTCGATAGCGGATTCCCTGAACCGCATTGCCAGCCGCTACGATCAACCGGAACAATCGCCTGATTTGGCGGCGCAGGCTGATGTCGCTGTTCCTCCAACCGGCGAGCAGACTGCCACACCGATTGTTTCCGACGGAAAGGCGTGAAACATGGTTGAGTTGTTTCTGTGCTCGCTGCTGACGATCTTTCCGGACTTCCTTTTCCGCCGACTCGTTCAGGGCAAACGGATTGGCCGAGAAATTACGATCTACACCGTCTGGTACGAATTGCGGTACGGGATCACCGCTTGCCTCGTCCTCACCATCTCGCTGATCACCCTCATCTTCTATTTTCATCCGGCAAGCAGCAACGTCACGGCGGCCTTTCGCACGGTCACGATCCTGACGGAGAAGCCGGGTCGCGTCGCCGAGGTCTATGTCAAGCTCAACCAAGAGGTGAAGGCTGGAGAGCCGCTGTTCCGTCTCGACAGCACCCAAGAGGAAGCGGCGGTAGAGACTGCGCGTCGTCGGGTCGCCGAGATAGAGGCGCAGCTTGAAGTGTCGAAGATGCAGCTCATTGCCGCCGATGCCCAGATAACACAGGCCGAGGCGGCCTATAGGCAAGCAGTCGACGAGCTCGATACAAAGACAGAGCTGATGAAGCGAAACGCCAATGTTGTAACCCAGCGCGAGTTGGAACGGCTTCAGGTGGCTGTCAACGGACGTGAAGGCGGACTCGGAGAAGCGAGGGCTAACAAGGAGGTCCTGCAAACCGAGATCGTAACACTCTTGCCGGCGCAAAAGGCCAGTGCCGAGGCCGCGCTCGCGCAAGCCCAGGTCGAGTTGGACAAGACCGTCGTGCGCGCCGGCGTAACCGGGATCGTTCAGCAGTTCGCCCTGCGGGCTGGTGACATCGTCAGCCCGGTGCTCCGCTCCGCCGGCATTCTTGTGCCGACCTCAGATAGACGGATGGGATTCATCGGAGGATTTTTGCAGATCGAAGCACAGGTCATGAAGGTTGGGATGATTGCCGAGGCTACTTGCGCAGCAAAGCCATTTACAATCATTCCGATGGTCGTAACCGAAATCCAGGACGTGATCGCATCCGGCCAGGTTAGACCAACCGATCAACTGGTCGATATATCGCAGATTAGCCAGCCAGGGACACTTACGGTCTATCTCGAACCTCTCTATCCCGGCTTGGTTGACGACATTCCGCTGGGCAGCAGTTGTGTTGCCAATGCCTACACGAACAATCACGATGCCCTCGCAGACCCGAACATCAGCACCGGGCGCTGGCTCTATCTGCACCTGGTCGACGCCGTCGGGCTCGTCCATGCCCTGTTGCTTCGGCTCCAGGCAATCCTGCTCCCGATACAGACGCTCGTTCTCAGCGGTCACTGACAAGGCAGCGTGCCGGAGATGACGCTTAATCTCCAGTCTTTGCCATTCGCCCAGGGGCTTCGGGGTTATCAAATGTCATGGCTGCGCCATGACATCTCGGCCGGGCTGGCGATAGCCGCCGTCGGCCTACCGAGCGCGATAGCGTACCCGGCGATTGCGGGGCTGCCTCCGGAAACAGGGCTCTATGCCAGCATCACACCGCTTGTCGCCTACGCGCTGTTCGGGCCTTCCCGGCAACTCATCGTCGGACCCGATGCCGCGACGATGACGGTGCTGGCGGCAGCCATGGCGGCGGTTCTGGCAGCCGCTCCGGAGGCCGACCGCGTCGCCGTCGCGGCAACCATGGCGCTGTGCGTCGGTGCCTTCTGCCTGCTGGCCCGAGCACTCCACCTCGGCATCATCGCAAGCTTTCTCTCGCGGCCCATCCTGATCGGCTTCTTCGCCGGCATCTCGCTGTCGATCATGATCGGACAGATCAAGAGAGTAACCGGCGTGCCTATCGATGCCGATGGGCTGATCTCGCCCCTGGTCGAACTTGCCCGGAAGGCAAACCTGATCCACTGGCCTTCCCTGTTGCTTGCAGCGGCCATGTTCGCCCTATTGCAGGCCTCTTCGGCCTTGCGCTCACCCATTCCGGGCCCGGTGATCGTCGTTGTAATCTCCGTGCTGCTGTCGCTCTTGTTCGACTTTCAAGGGCATGGAATTGATGTCGTCGGCGACGTCCCCTCCGCCCTTCCCTCGCTGCATCTTCCGGCGCTTAACGGACTTCCGTTCGATCTGATCCTTTCCGGATCGGCCGCCATCTTCCTGGTGAGCTTCGGCGCTGGCATCGTCACGGCGCGCAGCTTCGGCGCGCGCGGCGGCTACCGGGTCGACGCCGACGGCGAGCTTGTCGGTTTCGGCGCCGCCAATGTTGCGGCCGGTCTGTTCGGCACGTTCCCGGTCACGGCATCGGATTCCAGAACCGCCATCAATGCCAATGTGGGCGGACGCTCGCAAATGGCGAGCATCGTCGCGGCCGCGGCGCTGGTCGCCACCCTGCTCTTCCTCAGCGACGCCTTGAGGATCCTGCCCGTGCCGGCGCTTGGCGCAATTCTCGTCTCCGCTGCCATCAGCCTGATCGATCTCAGTGCGCTCCGGCAGATCTGGCGCATCAGTCCGATTGAGTTCGTGTTCGCGCTGTTTGCGCTGTTCGGGCCGATTGGCCTTGGCGTGCTCTATGGAGTTATGATCGCCATCGGCGCGACGCTGCTCTACATCCTGCGCCAGATGATGTTTCCGCGCGAAGCCATGCTCGGCCGGATACCGGGCCGCGACGGCTTCTACAAGCTGCATCGCAGTCCTTCGGCCCGCGCCGTTCCGGGCCTTGCCATCACCATCGTTCAAGGCAGCCTGCTTTTCTTCAATTCGGACTACGTGGAGAAGCGGCTGCGCGAAATCGCCGAGACGCTGGCCGCCGACACCAAATGGTTCGTGCTCGATGCCAGCGCAATCGCGCAAATCGACAGCACGGGCGCCACCATGCTCGGCGACTTCGCCGCCGATCTCGCCAAGCGGGGCATAGCCGTTGGCTTGGCGGAGTTGCACGCCGACGCCCGGGCATTGCTGGGACGCGCCGGCGTCCTGGCCAGCATCGGCCCCGAAATGATCTTCGACGACCTCGACGATGCCTTTCGTGCCTTCGAGGCGCGAGGCAGTGGCACATCGGGATCACCAATGCCGTCGTAGCACGGCTTCACAGCGAGGGAGCAGAAATGAGCAAGAAAAAGAACAAGAAGCCCGACCAGGAACTGGCGGACAAAAACGCCGAACCGGCGGATGCACAGGCTGCCGCCGTCAGCGACGACGCACCGGCAAAGGAAAAGTCCAGCGGCAAATACGCCAAGGAACTTGCCCGCCTGCAGGTCGAACTCGCCCATCTGCAGGCATGGGTCAAGTCAACCGGCGCGCGCGTGGTGATCATCTTCGAGGGGCGGGACGCCGCCGGCAAGGGTGGCCTTATCCGGCGCATCACGGAGCGCCTCAGCCCTCGCATATTCCGGATCGTCGCACTGCCGGCCCCGTCCGACCGCGAGAAATCGCAAATCTATATGCAGCGTTACATCCGCCACCTGCCGGCTGCCGGCGAGGTCGTGATCTTCGACCGGAGCTGGTACAACCGGCCTGGCGTGGAACGTGTGATGGGCTTTTGTTCCGACAAACAGGCGCAACGGTTTCTGGAACTATGCCCCGCATTCGAGGCTGCGATCGTCGAGTCGGGCATCACGCTGCTGAAATATTTCCTGACCGTCAGCGAAGACGAGCAGGAGAAACGTTTCCGCCGGCGCATAGAAGACCCGTTGCGCCAGTGGAAGCTGAGCCCGATGGATCTCGAATCCTATCGACGCTGGTGGGATTACTCGAAGGCCTATGACGAAATGATCCGCCTCACCAACACGCCTCACGCGCCGTGGTGGATCGTGCAATCTGACGACAAGAAGAAGGCGCGGATCAACTGCATCACGCACCTTTTGAAGGCCCTGCCCTACGAGCCGCCGAAATTCGAGGAGCCGAAGCTCGGCAAGCGGCAGAAGCGGCCTGACGACTACGTCGAGGATACGTCCCCACGCAACTTCGTGCCGGATGTTTTGGCGTAATTTTGGTGCAGGAATGAGCCCGCCCTGAGCGGGCTCATTCGTCTGTCACTTCGTTTCGGGAGCCCAGCTCAGGAAGAAGCCGACATCGCCGGGCATGCCTCCCGGGAAATTGATGATCATTGCCTTGAGTTTGTATCCCTGCGGCTTGCCGAAGGTTTGATAGCGGTCGAAGAACTCCTTGGCTTTGCCCTGCAACGTCTGCGGCCAGGCAGGATCGTTGCTGTTGATCGCGCGGCCGCTGTCCGTGCAGAGTTCCGACGGGAAGCTGTAGACCATCGCCTCGAGCTTGCCTGCCTCGACCGCGTTCATGACGAGGCGCCGCACGGTGGCGATCTCCTCCTCGGTCACCTGGTGGCTCAGGAACTCGTCCGTGAACTTGGTGAGTTCCTTCTGCTTGGCGTCTTGTTCCTTTCGGTACTGCGATACCTTTTCCATCTCCTTTTCGAGCAGCTTCTGGCGAAGCTGCGCGGCGGATACTGGAGGAGCGCTCGGGTCGGTCGATTTGTCTGAAGCCATGTCGATAGGTCCGGTCAGGGTTTCCGATGTTACAGATTACCACGGCAACTGCGGTATTTTGCAACAGTCCTGCGAAGCCAAATCGAAGATACGGTAATATACGCACCGGCCGTGCCACCAGATGCCTGGCAGGAGGAGCCGGACGGGGTCGATAGACGGCCGCAGCGCTTAAGATCAACTTCAAGTTGAGCGCGTGATCGGGCCGGACCCGGCTGACGGTTGCACACCGTAAAGTACGTTCGACTGGATCGGTACAGGTAAAGCCTAGTAATTAACCCTGCGCGGCCTATGAATAGGCCGCTCTCCGTACAATTGTAGCGACCGGCGTTGCCGACCCACACGGTTCGGCAATGTCCATTGCGTCCGGGCTTGAGGAGGCTGGTCTGACAGCGAGAGAAATCTGCTGCGACGGAGGTGCAATCGGAACAGTCTTCTCGCGAGCAACGCAAGGGCCTGGGGCTGGATGAAGGTTGCCACGACGCCGGCAGGTCTCGGGAGGTCTGCTGCTGGGTTCGATCAAGCTCGACACTGTTCGTCCCGGCATCTCGGACTCGTTGCGACGATCCGGTGATCCAATGTTCGTAGACGGCAAGTCAGGAGGAGACTGATGCGAGAGTTCGGCGTGCACTCGGAAGTCGGCAAGCTGCGCACCGTCATGGTCTGCAAGCCTTCGCTTGCACATCAGCGGCTTACTCCCGGAAATTGCCACTCCCTGCTCTTCGACGATGTCATCTGGGTGCATGAGGCGCAGAAGGACCATTACGACTTCACGCTGAAGATGCAGGAGCGCGGCGTCGAGGTGCTCGAACTTCACGATCTGCTGGCCGAAACTTTTCACGTCGGGGAAGGCCGCAGCTTTGTACTCGACCGGCTGATAACGCCCGATTCCGTGGGCTTCCAGAATGCCGCCTTCATGCGGCCGTGGCTGGACGAACTAAATGCGAAACACCTCTCCGATCTGATGATCGGCGGCATAACCGTCGCCGATCTTCCCGAGAGCATCGGCAAGGGGATGATGTCCGAGGCGTTCGGCGACGCCGAATTCATCCTGCCTCCGATCCCGAACACACTTTTCCAACGCGACCCGTCCTGCTGGATTTACGGCGGCGTGACCTGCAATCCCATGTATTGGCCGGCCCGCAAGCCCGAAACGCTGTTGCAGCGCGCCGTCTACAAGTTCCACCCTTCCTTCAGCGGCGGAAACTTCAAGATCTGGTGGGGAGATTCCGACGAGGGATTTGCGCACGCCTCGTTGGAAGGCGGCGACGTTATGCCGATCGGAAAGGGCGTCGTCCTCGTCGGTCTCGGCGAGCGGACGACACATCAAGCCGTCGGCCAAGTTGCACGCGAGCTTTTCAAGCAGGGTGGCGCCACCCGCGTCATCGGCTGCCTGATGCCAAAGAGCCGGGCCGCGATGCACCTCGACACGGTGTTCACCTTCTGCGACCGCGATCTGGTGACCGTGTTCCGGGACGTGGTCGACCAGGTCCGATGCTACAGCATCTACCCCCTTGACCAGAGCGGAGCTTTCGAGGTGCGCCGCGAGGAAAAGCACCTGCTGCAGGTGGTGGAGGAAGCGCTCGGCATCGGCAAGCTGCGGACGGTATCAACCGGCGGCAACGTCTACGAGGCCGAACGGGAACAGTGGGACGACGGCAACAACGTCGTCGCGATCGAACCGGGCGTCGTCGTCGCCTACGATCGCAACACCCATACGAACACGCTGCTCCGCAAAGCGGGCGTCGAGGTCATAACGATACGGGGCGCCGAACTCGGACGCGGGCGCGGCGGCGGACACTGCATGACCTGCCCAATCCTACGCGACCCGGCCTACTGAACACGCGACCTTGTTCATTGGAGTGGACTGATGAGCCTCAACCTTCGCAATCGCTCGCTTCTGACCGTGCAGGACTATACGCCGAGGGAATTCCGCTATCTGCTCGACCTGGCACGCGACCTCAAGCGCGCGAAATATGCACGAACCGAGCAGGAGCATCTGAAGGGCAAGGAGATTTGCCTGATCTTCGAAAAGACATCGACACGCACACGCTGCGCCTTCGAGGTCGCCTGCCACGACCAGGGCGCTCACGTGACCTATCTCGATCCTGCCGGGTCGCAGATCGGCCACAAGGAATCCTTCAAGGACACCGCGCGCGTTCTCGGCCGGATGTTCGATGCCATAGAATATCGCGGATCGGCTCAAAAAGGCGTCGAGGAACTCGCCCGCTATGCCGGCGTGCCCGTCTACAACGGGCTTACCGACGAATACCACCCGACGCAGATGCTGGCCGATGTCATGACGATGCGGGAGTACAGCGACAAGCCTGTCTCCCAGATCAAATATGCCTATGTCGGCGACACGCGATCCAACATGGGGCACTCACTCCTCATCGTCGGTTGCCTGATGGGGATGGACGTTCGGATTTCCGGGCCGAAGTCGCTCTGGCCGTCCGAGGAATACATGACCATCGCCAACGATTTGAAGGAAAAGTCTGGTGCTCGCCTCACCGTGACGGAGGACGTCAAGGCGGCGGTCAAGGACGTGGACTTCATCCACACGGACGTCTGGGTCTCCATGGGCGAGCCGAAGGAAGTGTGGAAGGAGCGCATCAAGCTGCTCACTCCGTACCAGGTGAACGCCGCCCTCATGAAGGCCAGCGGAAATTCCCAGGTAAAGTTCATGCATTGCCTGCCCGCATTCCACGATACGGAGACGACGCTCGGAAAACAGATCGCCCAGGACTACGGGATGAGCAACGGGCTCGAAGTCACCGACGACGTGTTCGAATCCGAGGCGAATGTCGCGTTCGAACAGGCCGAGAACCGGCTGCACACGATCAAGGCGCTGCTGGTCGCCACGCTCGGAGATTGAGATGCGCATCGTCATCGCACTGGGCGGCAATGCGCTGCTGCGGCGCGGCGAACCGATGACGGCGGAGGTCCAGCGGCGCAACATCCGCACCGCCGCCGAAGCGATTGCGCCGATCGCCGCCGACCATCAACTCGTCATCAGCCATGGTAACGGCCCTCAAGTGGGCCTGCTGGCACTTCAGGGCGCTTCGTACAAGCCGGACGAAGCCTATCCGCTCGACGTGCTCGGCGCCGAGACCGAGGGCATGATCGGCTACATGATCGAGCAGGAACTCGGCAATCTTCTACCTTTCGAGGTGCCTTTCGCCACCTTGCTGACCATGGTCGAGGTGGATGGCGACGATCCAGGCTTCAAGAACCCGACGAAGTTCGTCGGGCCTGTCTATGACGAGGGCGAAGCAAAAAGGATCGAGACGGAAAAGGGCTGGGTCTTCAAGCTCGACGGCCCGAAATGGCGGCGCGTCGTTCCTTCGCCGGCGCCGAAGCGGATTTTCGAGATAAGGCCCATCCGATGGCTGCTGGATCACGGCACGGTGGTGATCTGCGCCGGCGGCGGCGGTATCCCGACCATGTACGCGCCCGGCAAGGATCGACAGTTGATGGGTGTGGAGGCAGTCATCGACAAGGATTTCTGTTCCGAGCTGTTGGCGCGGGAACTCGACGCGGACCTGTTCGTCATGGCGACCGACGCGGAGGCGGTTTTCACCGGCTGGGGAACACCGGAGCAAAAGGCAATCCATCGCGCCAGTCCCGAAGCGATCTCCGCCTACAAATTCCCCGCAGGCTCGATGGGCCCGAAAGTCGAGGCGGCCTGCCATTTCGCTGAGGCAACCGGGCGGACGGCGGCCATCGGCGCGCTGGCGGACATCGCGGCAATCGCTCGGGGCGAGAAAGGAACGCTGGTCAGCAAGGAGTTTCACGGCGTAAGCTGGCATTCCTGACCAGAGCAGCCCCTTTGATGCGAGGCTTTTTTGCAATTGCCGGTCCTGATCGAAAGCGAGGTGGCGACGCGCGAAAGCCGGTGGCTCGAATCGGGCACCGCTCGCTTTTCGAAGCCGCGCTTGCTGGCGATAGCTCTTGCCTCTGTGGTCCTCACCGGAGCAGCCAGCGAAAATGCCAGCCGAAAGGATATCGACGAATGCACGAAGGAAGCCAGCCGAACGGCCTCCGCCAATCCGGATGCCGCTCCGGTGACCCAGGCAGAGGTTTCGCCAAACGATCCTCATCTGTTCGATGCGGTTGCCGCATGTTTGAGATCGAAAGGCTATATGAGAGTGCAGGACATCGGAGGCGTCTGCGATGATTTCATTCTGCCCCAATGCTTCGAGCGAAACTGAACACGGGTTGCAGCACTGACACAGGGGAGTTGAAACATGACCTTCAACACCGTTTTAAGGGCAGCCGGCGCTGCGGCGTGTATAGGCTTGATGATATTCGCGGCATACCCGACGGCTGCGCAGACGCAAACGGCGGCGGCGGCTCCGGCCGCGCCGGTGGCCGAGGCGCCGGAGCCGCTCAGTGCCGACGAGCTCGAGGTGCTGGTGGCGCGCATCGCGCTCTATCCGGACGAGCTTATCGCGGTGATAACCGCCGCGTCGCTCTATCCGCTGCAGATCATCGAGGCGCAGCGCTATCTCGACGCCTACGCCAAGGACAAGAAGCTGAAACCGAAGGAAAGCTGGGACGGCAGCGTGATCTCGCTGCTCAACTATCCCGAGGTCGTGAAGATGATGAGCGACGATCTCGAATGGACGCAGCAGCTCGGCGACGCCATCGCCTACCAGCAGAAGGACGTTCTGATCGCCATCCAGCAGTTGCGCGAGGAGGCGGTCGCCAAGGACATCGTCAAGACCGATGACAAGATGAAGGTCGAGACGCAGGGCGACAACATCATCATCCAGTCGGTCAACACCGAAAAGATCTACGTGCCGCAATACGAGCCGCAGATGCTCTACGTGGAGAACTATCCGCCTGAGCCGATCAGCTATTATCCGGAACCCTATCCGAGCTATTGGTATCCGGGCGCGACCTTCTTCGCGGCGGCGGCCACCGGGGCGATCTGGGCGGCGGCGGTCGACTGGGACGACTGGGGTGTCTGGGGCGGCAACTGGGACGGCGGCGACATCGATATCGACTGCAACAAATGCTTCAACGACATCGACTTCGACGGCAAGCTCAACCTGAAGGACGTCGACTGGAAGAACATCGACCGATCCAAGATCAATTTCGACCGGGATCAGCTTGCAAAATTCGACCGGACCAACATCAAGAACAGGGTCGAAGCGAACGGCAAGAACAACATCGGCAACAGGGCGGCCAACATCCGCCGCGACATGCCTAAGAACAATCCGGCCCGCGCGGCCAAGGCCCAGGACATTCGCAAGTCCACGCTTGAAGGCCTCAAGAACAATCCGGGGGACCGGGCACGCGCCGGCGCTGACGGGCAGAGACCGGCCGCGCGGCCCGATGGAGGCAAGCGCGACGCCGCCGCTCGGTCTGGCGGCCAGCGGCCGGCCAACGCCAACCGCCCCGCGGGCAAGCCGAAAGCCGGCGGCAAGGTGAACAACCGGCCAAGCAAACCTTCCGGGCTTGGCAATGTCGACCGTGGCAAGGTCGCCAAAGTGCAGTCGAACCGCGGCCAGAAATCGATGGGCGGAGGTCAGCGCGGCGGCGGACGGGCCGTCCAGCATGGAGGCGGCGGTGGACGTAAAATGCACAGTGGAGGCGGCGGGCGGTCGATGAGCGGCGGCGGCAGATCGCGTGGCGGCGGTGGCGGCGGCGGCCGTGGTGGCGGCGGCGGGCGCAGGCGTTGAGCACGGGCAAAGGAGCAGGACCATGAACGCGATTCTCCGTCACATGATGCGTACCGTCTGCCTGTCCGCTCTCGCAGCGGGACTTGCGGCCATGTCGCCGGCCTCATGGGCGCAGGCCCAATCCGACCAGCCGGCACAGGCCGCGGACGCGGACGAGGCCGGCGACGATCCCGGCATCTTCGCACTCGAGTCGGACGAGGACCCGCCCCTGTTCGACAATGCCGACGCCGCCGTCGACGCCTTCAAGAAGGCGTTGGCCGCCGACGATTTCGACGGCCTGGCGAAACTGCTTGGCCTGGATGCCAAAAAACTCAGGCAAGCCGACGGCGTGATGGACACCTATGCGAAAATCCGCGAGGGGGCGGCCAAGGAACTGGTGGTTGCCGACATCGAAAACGGCAAGGTCCTGCAGATCGGCGAGAAGCTCTGGCCATTCCCCTTCCCGCTGTTGAAGGGCGAGGACGGCAAGTGGGCCTTCGACAGCGAGGCGGGGCTTGAGGAGATCATCAACCGGCGCGTCGGCGAGAACGAGCTGGAGGCTATCGCCACGGTGCGTGCCTATGTCGACGCGCAGGAGGAATATGCCGAGGACGACCATGACGGCGACGGCGTGGAAGAGTTCGCGCAGAAACTGATCAGCAGCGAAGGCGCGACCGACGGACTCTACTGGCCTACCGACGCCGAGCATGGCGAAAGCCCGGCGGGCGACCTCAACCAGGCCGAGCTGGAGGACGCCCGCAAAGGCGAAGGTTACTTCGGCTATCGCTTCAAAATCCTGACCGGCCAAGGCGACAATGTCGCGGGCGACGCCTATGACTACATCATCAACGGCAACATGATCGGCGGTTTCGGATTGCTGGCCTGGCCGGTGAAATATGGCGAGACCGGCGTGAAGACGTTTGCTGTCAATCAGCAGGGCATCGTCTACGAGACCGATCTCGGCGAGGCCACCGGGCAGATCGTCAAATACATCGACCGCTTCAACCCGGACGATACGTGGGACGTCGTGAACGACTGAGCGTTATCTGTCTTAGGTGACGGCTCCGCGCCTCACCCAGGTGCCAGCGGAGCCGGCGAGCGTACCACGACGCGCTGCTGTGCGAACGCGGCGCCATGCAGGCTCCCCCGCTACGGTGATATACAGTGACATACTTCTTATCCGTCGTGATCGATCGTACCGTCTAAATCCGAACCCATGAAGCGAGGGACCGCGGTCCGTCTTGGAACGGGACAGATCAAAATGGTTTCGGGAATCTGACTTACCGTGCCAGTTGCCAAGCCAAAGACCGAGGAGTCTGGGTGACCGAGCAGGAGTGAACAGTTGGGCCCCCTTCTCAAAGAAATTCGCCACAGCCCTATGCTGTGGTTGCTGGTCACAGTGCCAGTGGTGTTCGTTGCCGCGAAAATTGCTCCCGAAGCTCACACGACGCTCTTTGTGCTGTCAGTGCTTGCCATCGTGCCACTGGCGGGATTGCTCAGTCACGCTACCGAATCTGTTGCCGCCAAGACGGGCGACGCCGCCGGCGGGCTGCTCAATGCCACCCTGGGAAATCTGACCGAGCTGGTCATCGCACTGGCTGCTCTGCGCGCAGGAGAGTACACATTGGTGAAGGCATCCATCGCCGGCGCGATTGTCACCAACACCTTGTTCATGCTGGGGGCCTCGTTTCTCGTCGGTGGACTCAAATACCACCTTCAGGAATTCAACCGATCCAGCGCGCGTCTCCAGTCGGGTCTGCTTTTCTTGGCTACAATTGCGTTGCTGATGCCCTCGGCGGTGGCGGAAGTCGACTCAACATCGGCGGCGGCGGTGACCCAACAGCTTAGTCTCGGCTTGGCCGTTCTGTTGATCGTCGGATACGGATTAGGACTGTTGTTCTCGCTCGGTACGCACCGTGAGGTCTTTTCCGGGGCGGAGCACGCCGAGCCGGACGAAGCACCGTGGCCGATCGGACTTGCCTTGGCCACTTTGGCAGGCGTTACGGTGCTCGTGGCGCTGGTAAGCGAGGTTTTCGTCGAGTCGGTGCAGAAGGCTGCCGAAGCATTTGGGATGACCCCTGCTTTTGTCGGTTTCATCGTCGTCGCACTGGTCGGCGGCGCCGCCGAAATGGCCTCGGCGTTTTCGGGCGCACGCAAGAACCGGCTCGACCTGAGCGTGGGTATTGCGCTGGGGAGCGCCTCCCAAATCGCGTTGTTCGTTGCGCCCGTGCTCGTTCTGCTGAGTTACGTGGTTGGCCCATTACCGATGGACCTGCAATTCTGGCCGGGTGCCGTGGTGATGGTGCTGATCGCGACCCTTACCGCGATGTTTGTCACGAACAGCGGGCGGTCGGCGTGGTTCGTCGGCGTCCTGGTATTGATGGTGTACGCAATCTTCGCCATGACGCTATACATCCTGCCGCCGGCACTACAGTGAGGTCGATCTGACGTTGGGCGTTTATTGCCCCGCGAGCGACTGAAAGGCCAGAGATCATGTCGGCAGAAAACGGCAAGAAATCACCGTCAAAGCAAATGAGGCGCATATTCTTTGCCGCACTCGTCCAGCAACTCCGTGTAGTCTGGCCAATCCTATCAGGAATCGTATTTGTCATGACTGGATCAGGGCTGGTAATATGGCGCATAGCGAACTGGCGGATCGACGAGGCCCTCTACTTCACCTTCGTGACAGGCCTCACCATCGGCTATGGCGACTTTACACCAAAACATGTTTCGGCCCGATTGCTGGCGTTGGTGATCGGTTTCGCAGGAATTGTGTTAACCGGTCTCGTTGCGGCTATCAGCGTGCAGGTTCTGAACGCGACGAACCGTGAAACGGCAGAATAAGAGGTTCAGCCCAGCCGCAACAGACTGCCGGCGTCGGCTTGGGAAGATTCATATGCGGAGTGTGCAACGATCGCTTGGGTCGGGTCATGACGATGCCCCAGCCCCGCGAAGGTCCGCTCTTTGCAGGTTCGCAGCCTGAAGCTGCCGGTCCAGATGTGATCACGTCGAGAGACTGGCTGCCGCCGCAACACATCCTGTCCCTGCTCGGCATGTTTCTTGTAAGTGGTCGGCGCCACACATCCGCTCTCGGGCGGCAACGAGATCTCGGAAGGTGGGGCGCGAAGGCGTGCTGAGGGCCATGGAACGGGCGAACGAACGTCCTTGAGCGAGCGAGTCGACAGCCCAGCCGAGGCGCGCCGCTTACCTCAAGCATACCCAACGAAATTTTTTGCGGGAAAGGCCGCTTGCTAAGTCTTTGAGATTGTTTGGCTCCCCGGGCCGGATTCGAACCAGCGACCAACCGGTTAACAGAGGCTTTCCATCGCGCCACAGTGCGACAAGCCGCGACTGCCTGAGACGCTTAAATCCTTGCTACACAATGGTTTAACTGTGCATGGTGTTGCACTGCGTCGCAATGGGTATCGACAAAGCGCATGTTCTGGCGTACCTATTTCCGTACCTAAGCGGAACCGGTTGGTTGCTGGACAATGCCGACGATCGAACTCACCGACAGATTTTGCGCCGCTGCCAAGCCCATCGAAGGGAAACAGACGGACTATTTTGACACTGTCATCAAGGGGCTTTCGCTGCGGACATCCCCCGCCGGCACGAAAGCATTTTATCTGAACTACACCCGCCCTTTGGACGGCAAGAGGGCCAGGATGAAGCTCGGGCGATATCCCGAGATCAAGCTCGGTAAGGCTCGGGAGAAAGCCAGAGAAGCGCGCGGCGGTATCGGCGACGGTCAAGACCCGCTGGTCGAGAAACGCGCCCTCGCCGCCTCCCAGAGTGTGCGCGACCTCGTCGACAACTACATTGCGCGCCACGCATCGACAAAGCGCTCGGGCGACGAGATAGCGCGTCGGCTCCGTAAGAATGTCAGTGACGAGGTCGGCGACATCAAACTGTCCGAACTGCACCGGCGCGACATCACCCAATGCATTGACGCCGTGAAAGATCGTGGCGCCCACGTCGAAGCCAATCGCATCTTTGAGGACATCCGGGCGATGGTGCGATGGGCGCGAGGCCGTGGCGATCTCGACCATAATCTGACTGAGGGGATGAAGAAGCCTACGGAGACGACCGAACGCGACCGCGTGCTCGACGCCGACGAGATCAAAACCATGTGGGCCTCTCTCCCCGACGCCGACATGCGCGAGTCGACCCGCCGGGTGATCCGGCTCTGCCTGATAACAGGCCAGCGTGTCGGCGAAGTTTCTGGCATGTCTCGGAAAGAGCTTGATCTGGCAAAAGGCATTTGGACGATCCCGCCCGAGAGGTCGAAGAACAAGCACGAACATGTCGTTCCCCTGCCCTCAATGGCTATCGAAATCATCAAAAGCCAACTGGGCGACGCCGAGGCTCTCGCCGAGCGTAAGGAACGAGCGGTCTCGGATTTCGTGTTCCCTGGCCCTGGCGCCCGCGCTGCCGTTACCGGTGCAGCTATAGCCAAGGCCATCAAGCGTGAAGAGACGACCAAACGCGGCACAGCGAAGATTATGGGCGTGGCACCTTGGACATGCCACGATCTGCGCCGCACCGCCGCGACGCATATGGAAGAATTGGGCATCTCGCCCTTCGTGATCGGCCACGTCCTGAACCACGTCAGTTCGACCAGGGCGAGCATCACCAGCCGCGTCTATGCGCGGTACACCTACGACCGGGAAAAGCGGGAGGCGCTGGAGACTTGGGCCGACCGACTCGCCGGCATCCTCGAAGGTACGAGTGCTGACATCCTTCATCTTGCCTCAAGGAGATAGGAATGGCCGCCGGCGATCCCGTCCACGAGTTTCTTGCCGACCATCCGTGGCTGAAGGAAGCCGGAGCTTCGGAGCGGTCGCTTCGATTCAATCTGATGTGCGACACGGGCTTGGAGATCGACACCGCGCTTCAGGACGACGATCCTAAACGTTACCGCTTCACCGGCGAGCACCCTGAGAGGGTTGTTGAACGAGCACAAAACGGAGATCGCGTCGCGCATCAGGCCTTATGCGACGGGCCGCCAGACTGACAGAAATGCGTGAGCGTCTGCCCCTGGCTTTGCAGCAGTACATCGTAGCTTCAGCATCAACACCGCAAAAGTTTCGGCGCGGTCGCCATCCAATCAGCCACGTGCATCGCGATGACGCAATTTTCCATGCTGTTGAACTGGCGGTAGATCAAGGGCTGGCGCCGACCAGAAACGAGGCGTCCGTGGAACGTTGCTCTGCCTGTTCACATGTAAGCGCTTCGTTGTCATCACTCGGACTGTCGATGTCCGAGCGCACCATAGAGACTATATGGTCTAAGGTGCGCGAAGTTCGGCGGAAGGCCGGCTTCCGCATTTATAGCGACGGCTTGTCCTGAACTAATACGGTTTTTGTTCAGTACGACATCCGAGTGCAGCAGTCCGAAATTCCATGCGTCAACACGAACGCAAAGGAGCGGACATGCGCCAAGACGCATTTTCCGAGCTGGTCGACGAGACCACCGCCTGCCGGATTATTGGCGGCGAAGATACCCCTATCCATCGCTCTACCCTTTGGCGCGGCATCAATGCCGGCCGCTTCCCCAAGCCGCTTAAAGTAGGACCCGGCACCAATCGTTGGCCGGTCTCTGAACTTGTAGCCGTTCTGGAAAAGGCCGCGGCCGAGCGGAAGGCCGCCTAAGACGATGAGCCTCGCAAATGCGAACGGCCTGGCTGGTGACCAGGCCGTCGCGGTTTCCTTCGTAGCGTGGCAGCATGAAGAAGAAGCCGAAATTACCGAAAACATCCTTGATCTGCAAGCCGCCGCCATTCGCCGGCGGTTCAGCGTTTCCTCCGAACTTGCACTCGCCGTCGCCTCCCTCGCCTTCCACTCCAGGAGGGTCGGCCAATGAACGGCAAGCTCTCCGCCCGCATACGCGAATTTAAGAACGGCCACTCGACCACACTGAACGACCTGACGGTCCTGGCCGCGCAAAACGATCCCTACCGCGTCGACACGCCAGCCGGCCACCGCGACGCGCAATGGTTTCTGGAGCAATTCGAGAAAGCTATCGGCGCCCGCGAATCTATCCACCTTCGCGGGCTGCACTACGCAATCGTCGCCCGAGGCGATGTCAAAAAACCTAATGGCCAACTGTACAGAAATACCGACGCCGACTGGTCGTGGTTGCAAGTCTTCCCTGCCAAGGCCGCACGCTGGCTCGGATATATCGACTTCGAGAAGGTCCGAGACCAGCGTAACGACCCGCCGGTGGTCCATAGGGCGGATGCAAGTTCGCCGGAAGCCTGCATCATCCCCGGCGAACTTAGCTTCACGCTGCCCGATGTCGACGACATAGATCCGATTGTCTACGCCAGAAATTTCGAGGGCCGGCAGCCGTACCACCTTGTGATCTTCGGCGAGAAATCCTCGCTCGCCGAGGTCGCGCTGCCGATCGCAAAGCGCTACGGCGCCGATGTCTATCTGCCGGCCGGCGAGTTGACCGACAGCCTGGTCCACAAGATGGCCAGCGACGCGGCTTCCGATGGTCGGCCGATGCGGGTCTTCACCTTGGCCGACTGTGACCCGGCTGGCCATCAGATGCCGGTCAGCATCGGCCGCAAGTTGCAAGCGTTCCGCGACTTGAAGTTCCACGACCTTGATTTCGAGGTCCGCCAGATCGGGCTGACTGTCGAACAAGTCAAGGAACTCGAATTGCCGTCGACACCGCTGAAGGAATCGGAACGGCGGGCGGATCGGTGGAGATCAGCATTCGGTGTCGAGCAGACCGAGATCGACGCTCTTGCCCAACTGCGCCCCGACGTTCTTCGGCAGATCGTCGATGATGCGTTGAAGCCCTTCCACGACAACACCCTGTCGTGGCGAGTCCTGGCGGCTAAAAATGATTGGCAGGAAGAAGCCCAAGGCGTTCTCGACGATAACGTCGACCAGCGAATGCTGGACCACTTGCGCCGCATGGCTGAACACCGGCTTGGCGAGCTTCAGAAGCAGATCGACCATATCAAGGACGAGCTGCACGTCGGTATCCCGGACGGAATCGAACTCCCGGACATTGTGATCCCGGAAGCGGTGATCGACGAAAATTTCCATAGCAAGCCATTGGTTTCTTCGCGCTGGTCATGGCGTGAGCAGACCGCCGCGCTGAAGGCGCACAAGAGCTACGGAGGTGAGGAATGACCCGTCACGCCTCCCTCCCCACGACCGAGCAAATCTTTATCGAGCGGGCTGTCCGCCACGTACACCGGGCGCGCGGCCATCTCCTGGCGGCTTCTATCGCCGTCGAAGTCGCGGGCTTTGAATGCGTGGCCATCGACAACCTGCACGCCGATACCACCGACCTGCTCGACGATTGGCGCGGCCGGCGCCGGCCGCCGGCTGTCGAGAATCTTCCCAGCCATATCACAGACGCCGCCGCCGACTGGCGCCGCCAGAACCGGAGGACATACTGATGAACTTCATCCACAAGGATCCGGTGGCGGAGCGCATGTCGGCCACCGACCCCGCCGAAATTCTTGAAGACGTGTTCGCCTTTCTGGGCCGGTTTGTTTCCTATCCCGATGAAGCGTCGCACGTCGCGCATACCCTCTGGATCGCTCATGCGCACTCGATGGACGCATGGGAGGCGACGCCCCGGATTGCCTTCCTGTCGCCAGAACCCGCATCGGGGAAAACGCGGGCGCTGGAAATCTCGGAGTTGCTCGTGCCGCGGCCAGTCGAGGCCGTGAACGTCACGCCGGCCTACTTGTTTCGCAAGGTTGCCGATCCCCAGGGCCGCCCGACCATCTTGTTCGACGAGGTCGACACGGTGTTCGGCCCGAAGGCCAAGGATAACGAGGAAATCCGGGGATTGCTGAACGCCGGTCACCGTCAAGGCGCAGTTGCCGGCCGCTGCGTCGTGCGCGGAAAGATCGTCGAGACGGAGGAAATCCCCGCCTATTGCGCGGTGGCGCTCGCCGGCTTGGGCGATTTGCCGGATACGATTTTGACCCGCAGCGTCATCGTTCAAATGCGCCGCCGCGCGCCGGACGAACACGTCGAACCTTACCGCCGTCGCGTCCATGCACACCAAGGCCGTGAGATACGTGACCGGCTCGCCGCCTGGTGCGTGTCTGTCGTAGACACCTTGGCCGACAGCTTTCCCGAGATGCCGGCGGGTGTGGAGGACAGGGCGGCGGATGTCTGGGAACCTCTTCTTGCAGTTGCCGACGAAGTCGGAGGTGAGTGGCCGGCGCGAGCGCGTGTGGCCTGTGTGACGCTTGTGACGGCTTCTAAGGAGGGCACACCCAGCCTTGGAATCCGACTCCTTGCCGACCTTAAAGCCGTTTTCGGAGATTCGGAGGTTCTCTCGACGAAGACCATCCTGGACATGCTGGTCACCATGCCGGAGTCGCCGTGGGCCGACATCAGGGGAAAACCGCTTAACGACACCGGACTCGCCAAGCGCCTGAAGGGGTACAGCGTCAATTCCAAGACGATCCGGATCGGCGAGTGGACTGGCAAAGGCTACTCGGCTTCTGACTTCTACGACGCATGGCGCCGATATGTGTCTGTGTCCCCCCATGAAGCCGTCACACCCGTCACAAGCGGCACATTTGGCCACGAGGAAGTCTATTGAGCCCGGCCGATCGTCAGCGGGCGTATCGGAAACGCATCCGGCGGCATCAGGGCGTGCTGCGTGTCGTCATCGACCTGTTCGGCTTCGCCGACGCGCTGATCGAGGCGGGCGAACTCTCTGAGGCCGAGACACAGAGCCGGAACCATCTCGAAGCCAAGGCGGCGCAAATCATCGAGCGGTGGCAGAAATCCGTTATGCGTAACGCCGAACCGCCTTCGGCACGCGGTAAATTGTCATCAACGTCAACCCGAGAGACCAAAGCCGATGCTGGCTAGACTTGATCAACCGCCTCGCCCCGAGATCGTCCTGCCGACGAAGCTTGTCCGGGCAGAACAGGAACTCGCCGCCGCCCGAGCCGAGCGCGAACGCCTTCGCACCGAAAGCGCACCGATGCGCGCCTACGTCGCGTCGACACAGGATCGGGAAGTCACAAAGCAGCTTGCCAAGATCGATGTGCAGATCGCGGCGGTAGAGGAAACCATCGTCAGGGCGCGCGTCGCCCGCGCAAAGCTGGTCCGCGACTTCTCGCCGGAAGTCGACAGGCAGTTGCACCCATGGGCCGCACGGCAGGCTCGCCGCCTTCTGTCCGCGCTCAATGAGGCAACCGCCGCGCTGGCCGAACTGCAGAGTTGCCAGCCGTATTGCGTTGCGCCTCACTTCGCCAACGCCGCCTCGCAGCCGCACAAGGACGTGTCGCGCATCATGGCGAAGATCGGCCAAGTTGATTCGAAGCCGCTGGCGTCTTTGAGCGCGTGGGCAGCCGAGTTCCTTCCGGAGCAGGAGCGCGGCTGACATGAAGGTCAACGGGTACGCGCTGCCTTGGAACAAGGCCATCCAGATCGACGGCCTTCGGGAAATGGTTCGGCCCAACGCCGTACGTATCGACGCGCGGAATGTCCGATTGTGTTTCATGCATGAGGGGCATGACTATCCCCTAGCGCAAACGGCGAACGGCACACTGCAACTCTGGAACGATGCGTTCGGCCTGGCTTGGGCGGCAGACGTTGACGATGCAGTTGGCTGGAAGCGAGCGGCGCTGCGCACCATCGGTGACGGCAGCACATCCGATTGCAGCGTGAACTTCACCTTTCTGCAATGCAATGAACGCGACGGCCTCAGAGTCATAGAAGCCGCCGACATCGATCATGTTGCCATTTGCGCGCGCCTTAACGGAGCGTACGGCGACGAAGGGGCCAACTGCTGGCTCGAAGATAGGCCGAGCGATGCTTTCACTCGGCGACTAGCGCAGCGATGGGCGGCAGGTGCATCGAACAGGGTGAATTCTCCGCGCCCTGCACCTTCTGCCCGTCCTGCATGGGCGGCGAGGTCAGTAGCGTCATCGACAGCGCGTCTGGCCTCGCCTGCCTCCTCATACCGAGGCCAAGCGCCAGCGAGCGTCGACCGCGTCCTGGCCATGTGGGGCAAGATATGACCGGGGCGGGGCAAATCCCTACAGCGCCAATGGGCCTAGACCGGTCCGGGCCAACGTTTTCAGTTTCGATGCCCCGGTTCATTCCGCGCGTGCGAGGAGGTGAATAATGGGTGCCCGAGGGCCACAAAGCGCCGCATCACTGACCGTCGTCGCCGACAATCCGCAGCCGACCCCGCGTCGATTGGCTGCGAAGGAACGCGCACCTGCGCCGAAGCACCTGTCGAAAGCAACCCGTGCGTGGTGGGACGAGGTGACGGCTGAATACGCTCTCGAAAGCCATCATTTGCGGCTGCTCCAGGCGGCTGGTGAGGCATGGGACCGTTGCCAGCAAGCGCGTGAGGCGATCGGCAAGCACGGGCTCACATTCACCGACGAGCGCGGCGCCGTCAAAGCGCGGCCGGAAGTCGCAATCGAGCGCGATAGCAGGATCTCATTCATGCGGGCGATCCGCGAACTTGATCTCGATGGCGAAGGCCCTGGCGGCGAGCCAACGCGTCCGCCTGCCATCGGCAGCAATCGGAGATAGCCATGCCTGTGAAACGCAAGAAGGCGATACGCCGCGAGAACGGGCTACCTGAGGAGGTGGAGGGCCATTTCCTCGGCGATCCCGAGCACCAGTTCGTATTCTGGTGGACTGACAAGGAGGTGCGAGAGCTTTGGGAGCGGTGGCGCGACGAACTGCTGGCGCAGTGGGTGCTCGATAATCCCGGCACGCGTCCGCGCGGCTGGTGGATGTTCGATGCGCCAGAGAACCGAATTCGGACCGGGGGCAAAGGAACGCCAAAGTTCGAGGTGCTCGGCTACGTCCCTCACTTCGAATACGGGATGCCGACCAGCTACGTCGATCAGTGGGAGTTCGAATACTACAACGGCATCCATCGCGATGTTGATGGCCACCTGATCGATGAGAAGCGCAAGCCAGGCGACTTCGTTGCAGATGTCTACGATCCCGACGACCCGCCTACATTCGAGAGCGAGACGGCATACCTGGCTCGGCTGGGCCTGTTCTTCGACGGGGAGGCGAAACGATGCCATTGAAACGCCGCGCAGGAAAACGCCGAAGCCTTGTCACTGCCGCCGCAATCGAGGCATTCCGGGCTGGGGATAGAATGGCGCTGTTCTTCGCCATTGGACAAAAGCCTTGGGAACCGTCTCCGTTGGAGGTTTGGCAACCTGAGCCGCCGGAATGGGCATCGAAGAACGCATGGACCGAAGCGTGGCCAAAAATGTACGCGCTACGCCTGGAACTCATGGAGGCCATCGGCCAATGACCGCAGCCGAGAAACTCGCCGAGGCGCACAAGTCTATGCCGCCCGAGGACATCGCCGAGCACGCGCTGGCGCTCGCCATGGTGGTGGAGAGTCAGGACAATCTCATCCGCTCGCTGGTCGAGGACATTGACGGATGCCGGACCGGCGTCACCAACACCGTGTCCGCCTTCCGCAGCATGCAAATAGCGGTTCGCACGGTCGCCAGTGCGAACGCCAGCCGGCGGTTTTCCGACGCTCGGAAGATGATCGCCGAACTGGCGGATATCCCAGTGATGGACGAGCCGGTCATCCCCGCGCCGCTCTATATCCCGGCGGAAGAGTCCTGGCCGGAAATCTACAGCCCGAAGCCGAGGTGATCAAATGGAAGCTGTCCAACTTAAGCGACTTCGCGTTGCCGCCGACATGGACTCGTCCGGGTTCGTTGCCGGATCGCGTGAAATGGAGGCCGCGCAGGCTCGACTGTCCGCGGGCAACAAGCTTGTATCAGTCACCCTGGCGGATACGACTGGAAAGGTGTCCGCGGCGACCGGCGATATTGGCAAGTTGTCCCGCGCTTACATCGACGGCTATGGGACGGCCTACAAGCTTGAGACCGGTCTGCGGTCGATCAACAGGGCGCTGGAACAGGGCAAGATCGACGTTGCACAGGCCAGTGCGATTTATCAGGGCATGACGACCCGGCTCGGCGCAATGGCCGATGGCACGTCGATCGCGCGGCAAGGGTATGTCCAGCTTGGTTCCGTGATCGATGACGTGAATATGAAGATGTCGCGCGCCGCCCAGCAGGCGCACGCCACCCGCCTCGCTACGGCCCAAAGTTTCACGCCCGTCAATGACAACATGAGCGGACGGATGGGCGGGGCTGATGGCTTCCGGCGCCAGAACCTCGGGTTCCAACTGCAGGACATAGGGGTGGGGCTTTATGGCGGCATGCCGGTCACCACGGTGCTCGTTCAGCAGGGATCGCAGCTTCTCGGACTGTATGGTGGCAACGGCGGTGTTTCTGCAGCCTTCAAAGACTTCGCTGGCATTCTGGGAACTGTGGCTCGGGCAGCAGGGCCGTGGATTGCTGCCGCAGCCGCCGGATACGGGGCTTACAAACTGCTCGCAAGCTATTCGGTCGAAGCAGGGCTTGGCGTCGACAGTGCAACACAGGCACTCGCGGATCAGGCCGCGCCGCTCAGTACGGTCAAGGGTCAGATTGACGAATTGGGTGGTTTGCAAAAAACCTATCGTGACGCCATCGCGTCGACCGGTGACATAAGCACGACAGCGACGAACACCATCGTGGCCAACGTCGAGAGGGAGTTCGCGGCGAAGAAAGCTTTGCTGGAACTGGAAACGCTTCGGCAGGAGGCAGCGCTGAAGGTTAATGCCAGCCAGCAAGGATTGGCAGGGCTCTCACTGCGGCAGGAACTTGGCGCCGGCATCAACACCCGTATGGATCTGGAGCGGCAGGGCTTTGCCGATCCGCGCATCGGCAGTGTGCCATTTGTCCGCCTGCCCGACGAGATCACCGGACTGGAGAAGACTCAGGCGATGATCGACGCCAGCCCGGTGGCGCAGGAGCTTAAGCGGCTCCGCGCCGAGGGTGAGTTGACGAAGATCGTCTTCGAGAAATTGCAGGACGCCATCAACGCCACGGTCAACGGCACGGACCTCATCACCGGGGCAGGGAAAGCAGGCACTGAGTCAGGGCAGCGCATTCCGATCCCGCAGTTCCGAGGTCTCGACGACCAGCCCGGCAGCGTGGATTTCATGCAGGACGCGCAGCGCCAGCACGAACTCAGGATGCGCGGCCTTCAGGACGAGGCACGTCTGCTCGGGCTCACCGGCGCAGCAGCGGCGTCGCTCCGAGCCGAGCAGGAGATGCTCGCCGCAGCCTATGCCAAGAACGTCGAACTGACCCCGGGACAACTCCGGTCGATCCGCGATCAGGCAGCGGCCTACGGCCAGGAGAAGGACGCGCTGGCCCGCCGCGAAGGACAGTTCAACGAAATCCGCGATGGCGTGAAAGGCTTCGCCACGGACTTCAAGGATGCGCTTCTTGATAACGGAGGCGATCTTGGTGACGCCTTCGGCCAAGCCTTCCTGAATGGCTTCTCCAACGCAATGGACAAGCAACTCGAGCGGATATTCGAGCAGATGGCCAACGGCATCGCAGGGCCGGTTTGCGGGCCAGCCTTCAGCATCAACTTCGAACAAGGAATAGTCGAATGAGCGCCTTCATTTCTGCTTCGAGCCCGGAGGGCATCGCGGTGCTGACGGATGGCGCGATCTACGACGCCACCGGCACTATTCGCGGCATCGAGCGCAAAATCACCGCGGCGAAAAACAAGCCCTTTGCGGTGACATCGCGCGGTCATCACAACATCGGAAAGCAGTTTGCAGATATCCTCTGCACGGCTGTCGATTTCTCGGGGAGCGTCGACATGCTGCTCGAACACCTGCCCGAGGTGCTGGAAGGGTTGAAGGCCAAGGCCGCCAGCTACGGCCGGGAATTGCAGGAGCACGAAGTCAACCAATTCTTGATCGCGTGCTGGTCGGAGACGCGCGGGCCGCTGCACATGGCATTCGAGACCGCGCAAACGCCATACAACATCACCGACGCGCCTTTCACGATCAAGGAGCTTGGGCCGGTCCAGATCGCCGGCACGGGCATCAGCACCGACGATATCCGGGCGCATGGACTCCGCGTCAAAAGGCCGGACGAAACCGTCTTCGCCTACCTTCGGGAGACTGGTGCGGAATACATGGAGATCATGCGCAACGTGGCCGGCGTCATCAACTGGCGGGGCGATGGCCAGCGGCTTCGGCACTGCATCGGCGGCAGGTGCGACCTTACGCTCGTCTCGGCCGCAGGCGTTACGACCGAGACCCTGCGGGTATGGGACGACAAGATCGGCCGGGACATCAAGCCGAAGGCGGCGCCGAAAACCGTTGTCACTTTCCCCGGCATGAACCGACAGCAGCGCCGCGCGGCCGAGCGGGAGAATAAGATGGCTTTGGCGCAATAGCGTTCGCTATCTCAGAACCATTTCGCTATAAGCGGGGATGACAGAGTCAAAATTTGAACCGCCGGTGACCGTTCTCGTTGACCCGGCGGGCGGGCAAACAATCATCCGCAACACCCGCGAATGCTCCGATTTCCTACTTAAGCAGTGGCGGGGAAAGCGTGGCGATAAGCACCGTGCGGCTTTACAGGCTTGCGTGGATGCAGATGACAATCGGCGTCCGGTAGCAAGTGCTCGACGGGCATTCGTGGCGGCGGCGCGCGAGGCCGGCACTCTCATCACTACATGATCTCGGCGATGGCGGTGTGATTCATCACAAGACGCCAATGACGGAGATTTGACGTTGAAGAATATCCCGCAAGGCCCAAGCCTGCAGAAATCTACGCCTGCCGAGACCAAAAGTGCGATAACTACGAAAGTAGCGCGACAGATAATTGATCGGGAGACGGCTGCGAGAGCTACAAAAACGAACCGGTTGCGGGCAGCCAGGCTAGCCGAGGAAGCCTCGAAGCCTGCGCCTAAGTCAAAAGCACGCTCAAAACTCTAGTGAAGGTCACGTTTCTATGCTGACTTCCACATACACAGCGCTGAGATGCCAAGGAATTTCATCACTTGGCCTCCGTCACGCTGTTTCACGAAACTTTACAAACCGGCGCCATCCCGTGCTGTCTGCCGACGGCATCCCCGACGCCGTCACCCAGGCGTTCTGGACGGAGGTCTTATCCGCGCGCCTGTCCTACCGAGTCAAGACCGGGCACAACATTGAAGAGGTGCTAGGCATCGGCTAGAGCCTCGTCATCAGTTTGTCCGAGTGAAAGAAAATCCGGTTCTCCAGGCTGATCACTGATCCGCAGCGTTGGCATTCCAACTTGCAGTTTTGGCGTATGCAGCCGACTTCGGCTCGATTTTCGTATGAGCAATGCGCACAGTGAACGCCAATCTCATCTTCGTCGGAAAGGCTACCCGTAGCGCTTGCTTGGACCGACCTGAGATATCTCGCTTGGGACATCCGTCAGCGGCACCAGCGTTCCGATCAACCGAAGCAAACTGTCGTTCTGAGGCGAGCCCCGGTCGTGGGTGAGGAAGGCACCAGGATCGATCCGGCTGGGTGTACCTCCCGAACTGATGTTCGGAACATGCCGGACGAAAGCCCTGCCGTCTTGGGCTCGTTCCAGATGCCACTGATCTCCATTGGAACTCGCATAGATCAATAGAGTGGGTGTGCTCATCTGAACTTCTCCCAATTCCTACCGCACCGGGCTAGTGGGTGGAGCAATTCTGTTGGCCTACAAGATCCGGTGGCGAGTAGCAGTCTCATTGGCGCGCCTCCGCGTCCCGCTGGTATCGTTGTCCATTTGGCGCTGGGTTTGTTCGTGAGCGGATACCTCCCGAACCGTTTGCACATTCGGACACTGGCTTTCCGGCTCATCTGGCATCGTCGAGGCAGGCTCAACTTCAAAACCGGCATCGGCGGCTTCTCTGATGATCGCATCGACTAGCTGCCCATCCGAAATATCGAGATCAACAAAAATGCGCTTGATTGCACGTATCGCTTCGGAAGCCGCGAACGGTCGAGCCTCCTTTTGACACATTTCGAGAAATGTGCCGATTGCAGTCCGTACCTCCGCCGAGAGTTGTTCAGGGCGGGAACTCATGATGCACATTTCAACTTTGCGGGACTGGCGCGACTTCGGCACGAAACGTAGCAAAAGGCGCATCGAAGTGGTCGGGCAGGGTTCAATACGTGATACTCCCTAGTGCCAGATACAGGATGCCGCCTATGACACATACTGCAAGTGTAAACAGCAACCACGCCGCCGGCTCGGCAATCACCCTCCCGAGGTGTTTCACAATGTGCCGGCGGACGTCGGATGTGGGTGTAGTGTGACGGAAGACAAGCATGTCCTCCTTTCGTTGGGGCTAGGGCACGATGGCCGCCCTCAACCGATGGCGCCCTGAAAACAGCCACCGACATTCACGATGTATCAGCACCGCAATCCAATTGCGAGGTTATTCGGCGGAACATGCGCGATTTGTCCCCCTGTGCCTTGGGTTGCGTGATAAAGGGCGTTGACGCCACAACAAAGGCGTGCCTCCAATCAAAGATCGGGCACTCAGATGTACGTCCCCACATGGACTGCTCCCATCCTTTTTGGCGCGGGGCTGGGCGCCTTATCCCTTGCCGTTGTCGGCTTCACTTGGGGCGGTTGGGTTACTGAGCGTTCCGCGAAAATAATGATGAGAGATGGCGCTGCCGCCGCTGTAGCTTCGAGTCTAACGCCCTATTGCATCGAGCGGTCTAGAACCGATCCTCGATCGATTGAAATCCTTGCCGATATGAAAATTGCTAGAGCGTTTGAACGCCCAGGCATGGTGCAAAAAGCTGGTTGGGCCACGCCGCTTGGGCAAGATAAGCCCAATCGTGAACTTGCTGTCAGTTGCAGCCTATCTATTCAAGAATACTTGCGTGCTACGGGCTGAGTGCCAGGCTTGCCACGTCTTCCGGCTGCCCGACTTTTAGATCACGCTCTCATGACGATTGGCGTGGCTTTGGCTAGAGCCGGCTGTGCCCAGTCAGTCGTGTCGCTGTTTTTGGCGGCGATGCGCCCGTCCAGGCGGACGACCCATTTCACCGAGCAGTCGCCCCGCTGGCCTCCCCGGAGAGTTCACATGTTTGAAGTTTGGCCCGGTGGGCCGTCACTCATGAGAGCTGTTTCTTTGCGATGGAGTTTCTAGTTTTTCAATGGCCCGGTCGATCGCGATAAGCTGCGCTCCCAGACGGACCGATGCTTCTGCATCATTGCTCGTCTGGGCATTGCGTTCAACCACGCGAGACCTCACCCGTCCTAGGGCTCGAAGTGAAGCAAGTACTTCACTCGCAATATCGTTGGAGAAGATTCGCCGTACCATTGCCAATTTTGAAAGGCGCTTGGTCAACGCACAAGTGAGAACTGGCGGGGTCAGCCCTTCCTTAGCCTCACCCCAGCGCCGCCACCGTTCTCGGGTATGAACTCCACGCCGGCCGCTTCTAGGGCGGCGCGGATGGCTTCCAAGGCTTCAGGGCGCCCGGCGTACTTGCCCGTTTCAAAGTTGCTGATGGTGTTGCGGTGAACGCCCGCCGAGTCAGCTAGCCGTTGCAGAGACCAGTTCAGCGCGGCTCTCGCCATTCTAACTTGTGCAGGCTTCACAAGTCCATTTCCTTGTGCTAATTTCACAAGTGCAAATATCACAATCCGAGAGGAACTTCCATGCCGAACACCTACGTTCCGGCTGCGGGCGGAGCTTTGCCCACAGCCCAGCCAACCATCTTCCTCACCGTGACGCCCGACCTACGGCTAAAGCTGGCCACCACGATCGAGAACCTGATCGCGTTGCTCGATACGATCGACGGCGACGAGGACTTGGAGCCAGCCCTAGACGACGAGCCGGGCACCTGGACGGAATTCCACCAGTCGCGGGGCCACACGCCTGTCGAGGATGAGAACCTTGAGGACAACGCCGACGCCGAGGACGGCGGCGACAGCGAATTGTCGCTTGGCTCGCCGGGGCGCTACCCGAACGCCTACAGTTCAAACTGGATACGACCCGGCGACCTTGCCTATTCGACCGGCGGCAACAACTCGCAAGAGACTTGGGCCAGCGGTAGCAACACGGTCCGCAGCGACGAGTGCGAGATTGAGAACGAGCACGGCGGCGATGTTCTCGACGTGGACCATGACGCCAGCACATGGGGCGATGGTATTGACCAGTCCTACATCGACGAAGGCGCCTACGATGACGCCGAGCCAGACTGCGACGCCGAGCACGAGAACGAGGGCTTCCGCAATCCGCAGGGACCGTGCTGCGAGATAGCCTTTCGCAAGCCGGACGGCATCATCGTTCGGGAGGTGGTGTCATGCTGAACCGCCGCAAACTGCTCGCGACCACTCCGGCCGTGCTCGCCGCCGTCGTCACGCCGGCCGCTGCGTGTTTTGGCACGTCAGATCCCGATGCCGAACTGATAAGGCTCGGCGCCATATTCGACCGCCTGTACGAGGACTGGAAGCCGCTGTGGCGGGAGATGGATCGCGCGCACAACCGATGGGCGGCAGCGATGCACGAGCGCGGCACCTGTTTCGGCGAAGACATGGACGCGCTGTTCGCGTCGCAGGCTGAGTTTGGCGTCGACATCGCCGGTGATCGCAACAACGCCCATCTGGACAAGGTGGAAGCAGCAGCGGCACCTATCCGCGTTATGCAGCCTAAGACCCTCGCCGGGCTTGCCGTCCGCGCCAGGGTTTGCCGTTTTGACTCGGCTTCGCTTCCTGAGATTGATCGGCCGCGAGGGGATTGGGATTGGGCGACGGAGTGTCTGGAATGCTTCATCGCTGACATAGAGCGCATGGCGGCAACGTCGTGACTTACGCCCTGTTCACCGCCGGCATCGTTATCGCCTTCTGCTTCGGTTTCCTGCTCGGCGACAGGCGAGGCGTGATGCAGGCGAACATCATTCTCGACCAGAACAACAAGCTGCTGCTGGAGGCGATGCACGACGCCGTAAGGGCGCCTGTCGACGGCGAGGACGAGCAGTGGGCGACGCTGCACTAGAACATTCCCAACCGTTGGAAATTTACGTCCGGCTGCGGAGACGTGGCTGGGCTTTTGTTCTACAAGCGGCGGAACCCGAACCGCATCGCCTCGTTGCGGCTTCGAGGGAACAAGGAACTTCCCCATGTCATCCGATACCGAAGACCGAAGGCTCGCCGAAGCGCGAACCATCGCTATGCGTCTTGCAAAGGAAACGGGTATCACCAGAGGGCAGGCTACTGAATTGGTCGAGTTCCTTGGACCAAACTGGACCTCGCTAGTGCGCGAGGCCCGAATGCTTCGAAAGCAGCGTTAGGCGGCCAGTCGCAATCGGTTCAACGACGATGCTTCCATGCCGGCCATCAGACCGTCAAAGGTGTCGACACCACGGGCAAAGACTGACATCACCGTTTCGGCGGCATCGTATCTATCATCGTCGGTGGTAATTTCGTGCCGCTCGCAGTACGCCGCCAGCGCTTCACAGAGTGTATCGATCTGATCGGGGTTTGCACATCCGAGGAATGTCATAGCTTCCATCCATCATAAGAGGGGGCGAAAGCATGATGTTCTCTTCCAAGCGCCTTGTGCCGGGAGGACAGGCGACAAAAGCACCTTACGCCTTATCAGTGCTAGCCGCGATAACATTTGACGTACCAGCCATATTTCTCGCGAACCGGAACAACGCTCACTTAATGATGTTCGGAGGTAGGCCAAGGCGGGCTAATCCACACCGCCAATGTCTAGGCGCGTCGCGAACTAACCCTGATCTCGCGGCGGGCCGCTGTCGAAATTCTCTCCATCCTCGCACAGCACCGTACGATGTCATTTTTCATAGCCAGCCGCCTGACATTCCAATACGTTGATTCGTCGCCCGTACCGGCAAGGCAAGCGGGCGATTGAAAGAGGATTGCGCTTTCGCCCACTCTGGATGAAAGCGATGTGCGACAACGAGCCAGGCAGTGAGATGTCCGCGTTCGAATTCGACATTGTGCGAAGAGCCTATCGGAGAATGGTTGGCAACCGCCAGATCGATGACGCCTTGGCTCGCCGGCAGGCCCGAGATCTAATAGACGCGCTCACAGAGCACGTCGAAATAGATGACGATTTGCTCGCTCGAATCATTCGGCGATGACCGACCAGGAAGCGGCCGGCGTCCGCGTCGAACATATTGACGGCAAGTGGGCAGTCCAGGTCGCGGAGGCTGGCGAAGTCACCCAACAGCTATTCGAGACCGAGGAATTCGCTCGGAACTTCGCGGAAGGCCAGCGGATACGCCTCGGACTGCCTTCGGTCCAAGCGCCGCAAGACAGATAGTGTGCTGATAATGTGGCCCGCGTTCTCTATGTCCGAACCCGGTGCTCACGCTTCAGGGACACTTCGTTCAGTTTGGCCCGCCTACCTCCGCTATGCCCAAAGTTGGCGGGCCTTTTTCTTCCGCTGGAACATGTGGCCTGCCAGGCGGTTCGATTACGGACTGCGGCGAGGCCGACGCCCTGCCACGGTTAGGCCCGCCGCGAGCCCGTCCCTCAAGCGCGCGGCGGGCTGTCTTTGGTGGGGAGTCCAAATGAGTCCGGGTGATTGGGTCAGCGGTGAAGTGCGGCGCCTGCTCATGAAGCGTATGGCGAAGGAAACCGGCATCACCCAAGCGCAGGCGGGATCACTCATCGACCTGCATGGCCCGGATTGGTCGACCCTTATCCGAGAGGCCAGGAGCATACAGTCGAACCGCGAGATAGGCGGGCATCCTGATTGAGTGAGGCGAGTCGAGTGCCTAGCAAAGGCACTATGCGTACCTATAGCGTACCTATCGAGATTTGTTGCAGATTTGGAGGCTTGCTATGTGCTTGATTTGTTTGGCTCCCCGGGCCGGATTCGAACCAGCGACCAACCGGTTAACAGCCGGTTGCTCTACCACTGAGCTACCGGGGAACGGATGCTCGTTTCAGCATTGCGCGTGCCTATAGCAAACCCGTTTCGGCTTTGCAAAGCACCGCCGGTCATTTTTTTGACCGGGCGCACCGTTATGTGGCGCGCGGCATGCATCCGCATCATATGACGAGGCACGAACACTCAATCAAGACGGGCAAATTCTGGTCCGGCTGGAGACGTTACGGATGGGCAGAAGCACGAGGCGGGACACCGAACCGGACCGACAGGAGGCAGTGAACGGCAATGACCCGGCCCCCACGATCAAGATGTTCGGCCGCGCGTTCCGGATGCCGCGGTCGCGCGCCCTGCGTGTCGCCATCGGCGTGCTGCTTACCTTCCTGGGGTTGCTCGGATTCCTGCCGGTACTGGGTTTCTGGATGATCCCGCTGGGGCTGCTCGTCCTGTCCTACGAATTCGCCACGGTACGGCGGCTGCGGCGGCGCTCCGTGGTGTGGTGGGAACGGCGCCGACGCCCGCCGCCACGATAGCCGCGCGCGCCGAGGAGAGAAAGAAACAGACAGGCTTCGGAAAAAGGCGACCGGCGCTTGTCGCCTCCCGAACCCTCTGTTAACAGAGCGCGCATAGAACGACGGGGCGGCGAGGCCTCGTGGCGGAGTGGTTACGCAGAGGACTGCAAATCCTTGCACCCCGGTTCGATTCCGGGCGAGGCCTCCATCCTGTCGTTTCGTCGCACGGTCGACGGTTTTTGATTCGCTCCGTCGCCCGGCATTGTCGACGTCCTCACTTTCAACGTCTGAGTGCCGTTCACGACTGTCCGTGACAAAAAATGCCGTATTCGCTGCCTGTGGATGAAGCACGAAGCGCCGCGGTGAGGCACGAGCGCCACGCATCCGAAAAATCGTGGCCACGGTCTGGACATTGGAAAGTCCATGACCGACATAGGCTGCGAATACGGGTTACGCATCGTTAACGATAGAGGCTCATCCTAGGTGTCGCGTTGCACCGAAAGCTTTGAGTTTTGCGATTTGCGGAAGTCTGGGCGAGGCCTCGATCCTGTCCTAGCCGGTTTGCTACCGGAGCCCGTGTTCCGTTTGAAATATGCGTAGAGTAGCGCAGGAAACGGATCGGTTTTGACATGGAAGCAGACTATGCACAGCGGCGCATTCGCATGGTCGACGGTCAGGTGCGCACGACCGATGTGACCAGCACGGCACTGCTCGACGCCATGCTGGCGGTTCCGCGCGAGGCGTTCGTCGGCGCCAGCCGCCGCGACCTTGCCTATATCGATGAGGATATCGAGATCGCCCCGGCCCAAGCCGGCGGTTCACCGCGATACCTGATGGAGCCGTCCCCCTTCGCCAAATTGGTGCAGCTCGCCGAGATCCTGCCCTCCGATTTCGTTCTCGATGTCGGGTGCGGAACCGGCTATTCGGCCGCGGTTCTTTCGCGTCTGGCGAGTTCGGTCGTAGCCCTCGAATCGGACCAGGCGCTGGCCGACCTGGCGAGTGAGAATCTTGCCGGACTTGGCTGCGACAATGTCGCCGTCGTGCGCGGCCCGCTGCCCGGGGGCTATGCGGACGAATCCCCTTACGATGTGATTTTCGTCGGCGGCGCGGTCGAGGTGCAGCCGGATTCTTTGCTGTCGCAACTCAAGGATGGGGGGCGGCTGGTCGTGGTCGAGGGCAGCGGAAACGCCGGCAAGGCGCGACTCTATTCGAAATGGAATGGCGTGGTCACCGGCCGCAGCGCGTTCAACGCGGCAATTAAGCCATTGCCGGGTTTCGAGCGCGCTTATACATTTCAGTTCTGAGTGGATGGGACCGGTCTGAGAAGGTTGTGGGAATTTCTGCTGACTCTCGGAATTCGACGGGAGTGGGTGACGGGTACGTGGCGGTTGGGTTGACGGATCGCGCCGGATGATCCGGGCGGAGCGGGGCTTTGCTGCGACGATAGAGGGATACGCTGTGCAATTTGTTCGCAAGTCTTTGTTCGCTGCCGTCTTGTTGTCCGCGACAGCGCTGTCGACCGCCATGGTTTCGGCCGAAACCATCAGCGGCGCGTTGACCAAGGCCTACCAGTTCAATTCGAGCTTCAATTCGGCACGCGCCGGCGCGCGGGCGACCGACGAGAATGTTGCGATCGCGAAGTCGGGGTACAGGCCGACGATAACGGGCACCGGACAGATCGGATACAGCTCGAATCACAACGATCCTCGCATCAGGAGCATATTGTCTTCGCCCGATAGCACGCGCCTGACCGCCGGGTCGTTCGGGGTGGAAATCCAGCAAACGCTGTTTGACGGGTTTCAGACCAGGAACAATGTTTTGGCAGCGGAGGCCCAGGTGCAGGCCTCCTTCGAGAACCTGCGCAACACCGAAATGGACACGCTGTTCAATGCGGCGGCTTCCTACATGGACGTCATCCGCGACCGCCGGATCGCGGTGCTGACCGAGCAGAACCTGGAATTTCTCAACGAACAGGCACGCGCGGCGCGGTCGCGTCTCGAAGTGGGCGAAGGCACGCGCACGGACGTCGCCCAGGCCGACGCCAGCCGGTCCGCCGCCGTGGCCCAGCTCGCGGCTGCGCGCGCGCAGGCGCTCAACAGTGCCGCATCCTATCGGCAGGTCGTCGGCGAGGACCCTGGCAACCTCAAGCCTGCTTCGCCGCTGGCAAAGCTTTTGCCCAAATCCGCCGACGCTGCCTATGCCCTTGCCGAATCGCAACATCCGGCCATTCTTTCCTCTCAACATCTGGTCGATGTTGCCGGATTCACCGTCAAATCGGCGGAAGGCACGCTGCTGCCATCGATTGTCGGCTCCGCGAGCGTGGACCGCAGCTACACTTCGACCTCTCCCGGGCCGGCCAGCGGGGACGGCTACGGCACCTCTGCCAGCATAGGCGCGCAGATCAATATTCCCATCTATCAGGGCGGGCGCGCCTCGGCGCAGGTCCGGCAGTCCAAGGAACAACTGGGCCAGGCACGCATCAATGTCGACGTGACGCGCGACCAGGTGCGGCAGGCGGTGACGTCGGCGTGGACGAGTTACACGGCGGCGCGCGAAAATGTGACCGCCATCCGGGAAACCGTCGCCGCGACGCAACTCGCGCTCAACGGTGTCATCGAGGAGCGTAATGTCGGCCAGCGGACGACGCTCGACGTTTTGAACGCGCAGCAGGACGTCATCAACGCCCAGATCAGCCTTGCCAACAGCGAGCGCGACGTAGTGGTCGGCAGCTATGCCATCCTGTCCGCGATCGGGGCGCTCGGCGTCAAGCGGCTCGGTCTCCAAGTGGTGGAATACAGACCGCAGGAACACTACAACGCCGTCAAGGACAAGTGGTTCGGGCTGCGCACGCCGGACGGCCGATAGTTCCTCGTCGCGCGCCTCTATCCTTTGGAAATCGCTTGCGGCGGGATCTTTTGGGATTCTCGCTGGCTTTTGCCTCCGCTACGCTAACGTCATGATTCGTAGGCGGCTTTCTCCGAAGGCCGTTTTCAGCAACGGTCACAAAGGCGGCGGATGTGACGATGGCACAACTCGGCAGCGCACAGCGCGAACCCTCGATGGAAGAGATTCTGGCTTCCATCCGAAGGATCATAGAAGACAGCGACACGATTCGCCGTCCCGAGGAGAGTGGCCAGCCGGTGCGGCCCGACAACGACGTATCCCCTCCCCCCGCCGTGCCGGCTGCCTCGCAGGAAAGCTCGGTGATAGAGGTGGGCACGTTCCGTACATCTGCTCGCGCCGACACACCCTTGGCCGAACCGCGCAAACCCGTCACCATGGCGGAAGTTCAGGCGCAGGTCGTCGCTGAAAGGGCCGCGGCGCGTGAAGCTGCCGAACAGGATTATCAGCAGGCGACTTCTCTCGCGGCGGCGGATGCAGGTCTGGCGGCGCCCCGTCCGGGTCCGGTTCTGGAGCAGGCGGAGGCGTCGATGACGGCCGTTTCCATCGCGCCGGAAATACCGGCGGCCGAGGAATGGCAGCTCGGCGTATCCGAAGCGGAAACTCTTGCACCGGTCGAGCATGACGACTTCGATCTCGACGAAGTGGCGAACGCCGTCATGGAGGACATAGCCGCATCGCAGTCAGCTTATTCGCCGCCTCAGGATACCGCGCCCGACGAGGCCGTGGCGCCCAGCGAACCCGCTCGCCCGGCCATCATTTCCGACCATACCGGCCGGCAAGTGGCTGCGGCCTTCAACGAACTGTCCGAAGCGCTGGCCGCGCGCAACCGAAAAAGCCTGGACGAAATGGCCGAGGAAATGCTGCGGCCGATGCTTCAGGACTGGCTGGACAACAATCTGCCGACCCTGGTCGAGCGGTTGGTGCGCGAGGAAATCGAGCGTGTCGCCCGCGGCGTGAACTAACAGCCGCACTCTGTGCCGGGCAGGCGCTTCGCCTGAAGAGGGAGCGGCCGGCAAAAGCACCTGCACCGCGTCTGGACGCGACGACCGGCGTCGTTGCCGGTCCCGCAAAGTTGCCGGCCCCATAACCCGACGGTCACATCCGGCGGGGGTCTTTCCGACTGGAACGAAATGAATTCAGGTCAAGCCTGGCCGTCAGCGGCGCGCGCCCGCGGTCTTCGTCTTCACCTGCGGGACACTTCTGACCGCTTCCAGCAGATTGACCGCCGCCTCTTCGCTCACCGTGATTTCCCGCCGCTCGACGCACGCGGCAAAGACGGTCAGGAAATCGTCGCCACGGCCCTCGAAGAAGGCGCGGTTCAACATCAGACCGATTTCAGATTTGGGGATCATCACGATGCCTTCAGGTCGAGGCCGACCGTGACTGTTGTATAGACAAATTGTTGCTTTGTCGATGAAATTGACACGGAGCTCAGTTTTCAGTTGCGCTCGTTGGACCAAGTCCTGGCACGGTGCAGGACGTCGATGCACTCGACATAAGCCATCTCCAGCAGATGGGCCAAAAAAGCACATTGCTCCGCGTCGCAGATGGCCTTGAGATCCAGAAGCGCAGCCCGGACATAGTCGAGCTTGTCTATCGCGCTCTTGCGGACGTTGTCTGTCATTGGATTCTCAGCACATTAGCAATCGGTCGCACCGCAGCACGACGGCATTGGAATGTGAATAGATATCCGCGCCGCGGTCGTGCGGCCAGTGTCGGTACTGTAAATTACGTGGCGTGAAGCGCTGGCGGCGCCAGTGTCACGGCAACGAAGCCGGAGGCCGGGATTGCATCGGCCCTGACGATATTCCCGCAGGCCGGAGACTCGCCGTCCGTGGATTTGGCTGGAAACCGGCGCGCGAGGCGCCGGCTTCCGTTGTCGTTGCCGGCTTACACGACGACGAAGTCCGCCGCCGTCAGATGGGGCGTTCCGGACAGGCTGGCGATCTTGATGTTGTCGAACGCGCCGCCCGAACCATCGGCATCGTAATAGAGATTGCCGGTGGCCGAATTGTAGATGACGCGGTCGTTGGCATCCTTGGCGCCGTCGGCGGTGTCCTTGAACGCCGCCGCCGCAAGGTTGCCCAGCGCGGTCAGCGCCGTATAGACCGCGTCGTCCAGCCAGATCGCATCGTCGGCGACGTCGAAATCGAGGATGCGGTCGACATTGCCGGGATCGGCCGGAACGGTGTCGAAGAGGAACGCATCCGCTCCGGCGCCGCCATGCAGCGTGTCCTGGCCGAGCCCGCCGGCCAGCGTATCGTTGCCGCCATTGCCCTTGATCGCATCGTCGCCGGCGCCGCCGACGATGATGTTGCGGCCGTCGTTGCCGTGCAGGACGTCGCCGAAGCTCGATCCCGTCAGATGCTCGACCGAGACGTAGCTGTCCCCCGCCGCATCGCCGGTGTTGATCGCGGCGTTGAACAGGCTCGCTGTGACGCCGGCCAACGAGCCGGCATAGGACGCGGTGTCGGCTCCGTTGCCGCCGTTCAGCACGTCGGCGCCGGCGCGGCCCAGCAGCGTGTCGTTACCGTCGCCGCCGAACAGCGTGTCATCGCCGGACGAACCGACATTCGGCATTCCGACATCGGCGGGCGCCACCGAGACGTTGACCTCGTAGGTCGATCCCACCGGCACCGTCGGCGAGAAGCCGCTCGGCGAGGAGCCGTCGACCCAGGCGCCGACCTGGATGTAGTAGGTGCCGGCCTGCGTGACCGTGTAGGTCAGGCCGGAATCACGTCCCGAGGTCGAGCCCGGATCGCCGCCATTGTCGTCATTGTTGGCGACGAGCACGCCGCCCGCCCCGTTGTCGCGGATGAGCAGGATCCAGCTATCGTGGACATCGGGATCGGCGATGTGGTCGATGTCGACCGACAGCGTCGCGCCTTTCTCCAGCGTCAGCTTGTAGAAGCCCGACTGCCCGTTTCCGGTGGCGTTCACCGTGGTGTGCGGCACCGTGTCGGAATCGAAGATGTCGGCGTCGGCGACCGTGGTGAAGTTGTTGGTGATGTCATAGGCGGTGGCCAGCGAGTTGTTTTTCGCTGTCGCGTCGAGCGTGGCGTAGCCTGTACCCATGCCGATGCCGGTCGGCGGAATCGGCGTGAAGTCGCCGTCGAGCACGTCGTCGCCGGCGCCCCCCTTCAGCACGTCGTTGCCGCCCTGTCCGACCAGCACGTTTGCGCTGGCGTCGCCTGTAAGCTTGTCGTCGAAGGCCGAGCCTGCGAATCCTTCGATCGACACCAATGTGTCTTCGCCAGGCTGGGTCAGATCGGCGGTGACGCCAACCGTGCTGTCGTAGAAGGCGACCATGTCCATGCCGTCGCCGCCGTCGAGCAGATCCTTGCCGCCACCGCCGGAGAGCGAATCGTTACCGCCGGCGCCGCGGATGATGTTGACGCCGTCATCGCCGGTCAGCACGTCCGCGAATTTCGAACCGGTCAGGTTCTCGATCGAGACAAGGATATCGCCCTGGACGCCCTTCGTCGTGTTACCCTCGGCGTCACCGCCGCTGGCCACGCCGGTGGCGAGGTTCACCGTCACGCCGGAGATGGCCTTGGAGTCCGGGCCGGTCGTGTAGTCGGCCGTATCCCTGCCGGCGCCGCCGTTGATGTAGTCCTGGCCTGCTCCGCCGATGATCCGGTCATTACCCGCGTCGCCGTAAAGCACGTCGCCGTCGCGCGCACCGTCGAGGATGTCGTTGCCGTCGCCGCCGTTGAAGACGTCGCCGCCGCCGAGACCCCAGAAATGGTTGTCGTCCTTGGTGCCGATGAAGCGGTCGATGCGGTCGTCCGAGCCGATCAGGTTCTCGATGCTGTAAAATGTGTCGCCGGAGGCCGTGCCGCCTCTGGCGATGTTGAGTTCGAGGTTGACCAGCAACTGGAACGGGCTCTCGCGGCTGAAATCGACCGTGTCGACACCGGCGCCGCCCTTGAACACGTCGACGCCGGCCATGCCGCGCAGGATGTCGTTGCCGTCGCCGCCGTCGAGAATATCGTCGCCGGCTCCGGCGTCGATCGTGTCGTTGCCTTCCTCGCCGTAGAGACGGTCGTTGCCATCCTTGCTCTCGGGACCGGTGACGGGCGGCAGCGTGTTGTTGCGGTCGCGGCTGTCCAGCGTGTCGAGGCCGCCGATGAGATAGTCGTCGCCGGTGCCGCCGTAGATCACGTCGGTCTGGTTGCCGCCATTGATCTTGTCGTCGCCGCCGAGCCCCGCGATCTTGTCGGCGCCGTCGCCGCCGACCAAGGCGTTGTCGCCGTCGTTGCCGATGATGATATCGGCGAAGGCGCTGCCGATGCCTTTTTCAATGTAGTATTCAGTCGCGTCGGCGTTATGGCCGTCGAAGATGGCGACGTTGTATTCATGGCCGTTGACGCTCGACCAGCGCCCTGCCCTGAGATCGAGCAGCGTGCCCGCGGTCGAACCGGAAAAGTCGATCGTATCCGTGCCGCCGGTGTCGTGGATGACGAAGCCGATATCGTGCCCAGGTCCGTCCGCAGTCAGCTCGTAGCCCAGCTTGTTGCTGCCGAAACCGTAGCGGTCATTGCCGGTGTTGAGCTGGATGTCCTGGTAGGTTCGGTCGCCGTTCGCGTCGACGGTGGCGAAGTAATGGCGGATGACCGCCTCGATGTCGCCGACCGACGGGGTGGTCGATGTCCAGCGCGTGGTGCCGCCGACGTCGATGCCGTCGAAATACGACATGATGCTGTAGCGCTGCTGGTCGTAGATCCAGGTCGCGCCGTTCAAGAAGTTGATCTGGTCGCCGCCGGGGCCGCCATAATTGTAGACGCCCGGATGGTTGAGGCCCCATTCATGGCCGAATTCGTGGACGAAGGTGTTGAAGAGATAACCGCCGGGTTCGCTGCTGTTCGGCTCGGTATCGTGAAAGCGCTGTCCGACGCTGACATAGCGGCCGGCCGAAAAGGCGCTGCCGTCGTCCTCCTCGCCGAGTTCCGGGCTCACCACTTCCAAATAGTCCAGATCAGGGTCGAACGGCCGGTCGTCGACGATCTCGAACTGAAGCGGCGTCGTCGCCGACCACTGCTGCAGCGCTCCGATGGCGGCTGCCTTGTAGTCCGGATGGTCGTTCAGTTCCGACACGTTTACCCGGATCGGGCTCTGGGCCATTTCGGGCGTCAGATCGCGGTTGAGAGCACCGAGATAATCGAGGAAGGCCTCGTAGTCGGTGCTCTTGCCGAACGGATTGTCCGGCGTCTGGTCAATGTTCATCCACTCGAGATTTTCTACTGGCATCAGGGTGTCCCATTCTTTTGGTTGGACGTTTTTTTTCGGCCACACCGAAGCCCGACACCCCATCGGAGTGGCAACCATTCAACTTCCGCGAGCCGGAAGCCGAATGTCCCTCTGATGAAATTTGTATAGACGACAGGTTTGCATGACAAGCAAATTAGATATGCAATTTCGCCGATATCGGCCTATGTTACAACATGGACTTAATCTAATGATTCCTGTAACTTATATAATCTTGCTAAGCGAGAAGTCGAAGCCGCATTTTTCGAACTCATGCGCATGACGGCCCACCTTTCTCGGCTTCCCTAAGGGCATGTCGAGCGCCGCGAAAGGCCTGCCAGGTGCCGTTTTGGAAAGATTCGAAGGCCGCAAGCAGTGCCTGGTTACCAACTGGAACGCGAATGGCGCGGCACGCGATTTGTCCCATCTGAACATCTTGGCTTGGCACCCGACCCCTACCACGACCCAATGCCGAGAGTCGTGTCTCAAACTGGCGTGGCGACCTTCTGCCTTTGATGGCCATTCCCGAACCGCGCACCTATTCTACGCGGAATCACCAGCATCACCTTAGCCGCACCGCCGGTGGATAATGAAGGCAACATGAAACCGGAAACCGGATGGAGCCTGCCGGATGCGCACAACATTCCTCGCGATGCTGGCCATCGTCCCGGTACTCTCCGGCTGCGTCACCGGGCAAAGCAGAGAAGCCTATTCGCCGCCATGCGGCGACAGGGCCTATGATGCCGGCTTCTGCCCGTATCCCGGGTATCGCACGCCGGTCCCGGGGTAGCGCACCCTTGCGAACCACCGCGGCGGACAGGCGCTATTGTTTGACGGTTTCGCCGGTCGAGGGAGCCGCTACGACGTCGGCCGAGAACCGCAACTCGCGCAGCGGCCTGACCTCGCGGGTCGTTTCGGAATAAAGCGGATGCGCTTTGTAGGCTGCGAGCGCCGCCTCGTTTTCGAACTCGGCATAGACGACGACATCGACATCGTCGCCAATCGGGTCCACCTTCATGTTCCGGGACACCTCGAACAGTCTCGAATGCGGAATGCGGCCAAGTTTGCGCAACCCGCTCTCGACCGCACCGATGTTCTCCGGACTCCCGGCGCTGAAAAATACGATGTGTCGGATCAACCCAGCCTCCGCGCTCGACATGTCGGGGCCTTCTGCTGCCCTGCACGATCCGCGTCAATGCAGCGGATGGTCGCGATCCCGCGAGGCGGCGTGGCCCTCGGGTCAGCCGACGACGGAGCGGATCGTCGAACTCACCGCGCGAAGCACCAGGTCGAGATAGTGGCCGTCATTGCGGAACCCGTCCCAGATGATGAGACCGGTCAGTATGCAAACCCCGATCACGTAACGCATATCCGTTCTCGCCGAAATCACAGGGCCGAAGCGTAGGCAACAAGATCATGCCATCGAAGGGTAAAGCGTCCGTCATCATTTGGCTTAGGCGCATCTGCCCCCTGCGCCTTGACCGGCCGGATTCCGGCGCGGTCCCTGGCCGCCCGACCCTACCAGTTTCCGCGAAATAAGTTCCGACGAAGCCGACCAATAAATCCGACGCAAGACGAGGTTGCAGGAATCCCTCGCTCATATCATTGTGCGCGCCGGGGAACTTCAGCAGCGAAAAGGTCGGCACAAGGACGGACAATGGGCGGGGACGGCAATTTGAGGGAACGTGTCGGCGACGCGATCGCACTGACGGAACGCAACTTTGCAGAGATTGCCCGGAGCCTGCCGGGCAAGGCGCGCCGCGTGCTGTCGACCGCCCTGCATCTGCCGCAGGGAACGCTGGTCATCAATACACCGGAGGGCCGGCGCTTCAAGATCGAAGGCAAGGCGCAAGGGCCGTCGGCCGAAGTGACCCTGCACAATTGGCGCCTTCCCGGCCGTGCTTTCACCGGCGGCACGATCGGCGTCGCCGAATCCTATTTCGACGGCGACTGGGACAGCCCGGACGTGACGAGTTTCCTGGAACTGTTCGTCGTCAACATGGAAATGGGCGAAGAGGTCGCCGGCGGCGCCAGCAGGATCATTTCGGCACTGCAACGTTTCCGTCACTGGCTGAACGCCAACACGAAGAAAGGCTCCCGCAGGAATATTTCGGCCCACTACGATCTCGGCAACGCCTTCTATGGCGAGTGGCTCGACCCGACCATGACTTACTCGTCGGCGATCTACTCCGAGGGCGCGAACGATCTGGAAAGCGCGCAACGCGCCAAATACCGGGCACTGGCAACCGACATCGGCATAACCTCCAAGGACCACGTGCTGGAGATCGGCTGCGGCTGGGGCGGTTTCGCCGAGTTTGTCGCCCGCGAGATCGGGGCGCGCGTGACCGGCCTGACCATCAGCCGCGAGCAGCATGATTTCGCCAGCAAACGGATCGCCGATGCCGGGCTCTCCGACAAGGTGACCATCAAGCTGCAGGACTACCGCGACGAGACGGGAATCTACGACCGCATCGCCTCGATCGAGATGTTCGAGGCGGTGGGTGAAAAATACTGGCCGGTGTTCTTCCAGAAGGTCAAACAATGCCTGAGAGCGGGGGGCACCGCCGGGATGCAGATCATCACCATCAACGAGGCCGCCTACCCCCTCTACCGCAGCCGCACGGACTTCATCCAGCGCTACGTTTTTCCCGGCGGCATGCTGCCGACCCCGAAAATACTCCAGTCGCTCGGCGCGGAACAGGGGATGAAGCTCGCGCGCGAGCGCATCTTCGCGCAGGACTACGCGCGCACGCTCGCCGAGTGGCGCGACCGGTTCCTGTCCTCCTGGGAGCGCATTGTTCCGCTCGGTTTCGACGAGCGTTTTCGTCGCCTGTGGGAATTCTACCTGCATTATTGCGAAGCCGGATTCCGGGCCGAATACATCGATGTCAGACAAGTGATCTACCGGACCTGAGCCGCGCTGAAACCAAGCCAGTCCTGACACGTTGCCTCCGCAAGCGGCCTTAATGGCCCCCAAAGAGCATCAGGAGGCTCCGATGAAAACACTTGTCATGGCAACCCTTGTCCTGTTCGCCGGCGCCGGCGGGAGTTGGGCGCAGGCGACCAACGACAGTTGCGGCGACGTCATCAGCAATCCGAACGCATCGTGCCCGTCGGTCATGGATCCCAGCGCCGGTGGATCGGTGAACTCGCAAGCCGCGCCTGGTTCCAGCAATGGCCTGATCGACAACCAGACGACCGGATCGATCCAGAATCCGCCGATCGACACGGGCTTCGGCATCACTTCACCCAACACCATGCCGCCGGTGCCCGTGCAGAATGATCCGCTCGGCCAGAATATCGGCCAAAACCCCTTTGGCGGCGGCAACCAGATCGGGATTCCGAGACCCAGATCCTTGGGCACCAACGGCGTGAGCGTTCCAAGCATCCGCTGAAGCCATCGCACCGCTGTTGGGGACCGTGGCGCACGAGAACAAGTTCCCTATCTCCTAGATCGCGTCGTGTTCGCGACGCATCGGGAAGCGGCTTCACCAGCCGACAACACGCCAAAATAGCTTTGCGGCATGTTCGCGAGGGGTAAGCGTCAGCGCATAGTTCCTTCTTCACAGCGGTTTACGCATCAACCCGTTGAAATCGCACCCGATTCCGGACTTGACGCGGCTTCGACGTGGCAAACGCCGAAGCCTTTTTTGCGGCACACCACAATGTCCCGCCGTCCGGCGGCAGGACACTGAATGGCAGCCGAATCAAAGCGTTATGCGATATTTCGCAAAGCCGTTCTCACCATCGCCGGCAGGCTCTATCTTCACCGCCTTGACCTCACCGATAAAATCCTTCGCCTTCGGCCCGGTCTCGAACAGGACAGATGTATTCGCCAGCGGCGCAAACGCCCAATTGGCATCCGCCGAGGGGTTGATCGTGCCTTCCGCGATGATGTAGCGCACGATCACGTCGCGGTTGGTGTCCGGCGCCTCGAAGATGATCTTGGAGGCATTGATATCCGGGAAATTGCCGCCGCCGCCAGCCCGGTAATTGTTGGTCGCAACGATGAATTTCTGTGCGGGATCAATGGGTTTTCCGTCAAACATCAGATCCTTGATGCGACCTGATGCGGCGTTGAGGACCCCGCCTTTCGGATCGTACTTGGCCGGCTGCGACAGGTCTATCTTGTAGGTCACGCCGTCGATCACGTCGAAATTATAGGACGGGAAGTCGAGGTTGATCAGCGGCTGGTCGGCCTTGCCGGCCTCGACCGTGTTGAAGATGCCGGCCGACATTTCCAGCCAGTCCTTGACCTGCGCTCCCGTGATCTCCACTGCGCGAACCGTGTTCGGATAGAGGTAGAGGTCGGCGACATTCTTGATCGCGATATCGCCGGCCGGAACGTCGGTGTAGTAGTCCGGACCGCCCCGTCCGCCCGACTTGAAGGGCGCCGCGGCTGAAAGCACCGGCAGATCCTTCCACTGAGTATCCTTCAGCAAGTCCTTGATATACCAGGTCTGCGCCTGGCTGACGATCTGCACCGACGGGTCGTCGGCAACCAGAGCGAAATAGGAATAGAGCGGCGCCGAGGTCTTGCCGACCGGCCGCCTGACATAGGCGAGCGTCGCCTCATGGTCCTCCTTCAGCGCGTCGACGATGCGCTGGTCGTCACCCACGGTCGCCTTGTTCTTGTTGTCGACGCGCTCATAAATCGGTCGCGCCTCCGAGGTGGCCGAGACGACCCGCCATTTCGAGCCATCACGCTCCAGCAAGAGGTCGATAAGGCCCATATGCGAACCCCAGAATCCGCCCATGACAGCCGGCTTGCCCTGCAGCGTGCCCGCCTTTGTGTCGACGCCGGCAAGCTCCTGGAAATCCTTTTTTCCGGGGAAAACCAGATGTTGGTGGCCGGTGAAGACCGCATCGATGCCCTCGACGCCGGCGACGAAGAACGAGGCATTCTCCATCATGTCGCCCTGCTTCACGTCGATGCCGGAGTGCGAAAGCGCGATCACGATGTCGGCGCCCTCCTCCTTGATCTGCGGGACCCAGGCCTTCGCCGCTTCGACGATGTCGCGGGTGATAACATTGCCGGTCAGGTTCTTGGCGTCCCACAGCATGATCTGCGGCGGCACGAAACCGATCACCCCGATCTTGACCGGATGCTCGGCGCCTGAACCGTCCTTGATCGTCTTTTCGAGGATTGTGTAGGGCTTGAGATAAAGCTTGTCGTCGCGCGGGTTGGCGGCAAGCTCGGTGCCACGCACCAGATTGGCGCAGACAAAAGGGAAATTCGCACCAGCCAAAACCTTGTCGAGGAACGACAGGCCGTAGTTGAACTCGTGGTTGCCGAGCGTCGAGCATTCGTAGCCGAGAAGGTTCATGCCCTTCATCACGGGATGTACGTCGCCCTCCTTCATGCCCTTCTCATAGGCGATGTAGTCACCCATCGGATTGCCCTGCAGCAGATCGCCATTGTCGATCAGCATGGCGTTCGTGGCTTCCTTGCGCACGGCGTCGATCAGCGATGCGGTCCGCGAGAGGCCCATCGTGTCATTTGGTTTGTCGGCGTAGTAATCGTAGGGCAGCACATTCACATGGATGTCGGTGGTTTCCATGATCCTGAGATGCGCCTGATTGGCCTGGGCGCGGGCGGAAAACGGATGCAGCACGATCAGTGCGCCGGCAGCCGCGCCACCGGCCAGGAAGGAGCGTCGCGAAACGGGAAATGAAGCGGGCATGTTTTCTCCTCGATGATGCACCAAAAACGCCACGGTCGATCAAAGTTTCGCGCCGTTGGATATCGGAGTCCAGCCGATATGCATGACCATCGCGTAGCGCCGCGTCGGACCGCCGCCGTATTTCCCCCGGCCGGATATCGCGCTTCCCCGTAGTTGACAGGCGGCGAGGCTTGACCCAGTCTTGCCGGCCTCAAGGTGAACGGGCAGCGCAGCCGTGACCCAGCTTTCCAGTCAGATCAAGCCTGTTCTCGTGCCGCGGCCGGTGCAGTCTTCCCGGCCGCCTGGACCGCGCGGCATGGTATTGCTGGGAAACACCCTGCAATTCGGGCGCGATGAGCTCGGCTTCCTGACGCAGACGCAGCGCATGTTCGGCGATCTCGTCAGCTACGACTTCGCCGGCTGGCCGTCGCTGCTCGTCAACAGTTCCGACGACATCGAGCAGATCCTCGTCAAGGACCACCGCAATTTCATCAAGAACCGCATTGTCTGGCGGCATGTCACCGCGCTGTTCGGCCAGGGCCTGCTGACGGCGGAAGGCGACCTCTGGCAGCGCAACAGGCGGCTTGCGGCACCGGCATTCGCAGGCCAGCAGCTTCAGGGATACGGGCCCGATATCGTCGCGCTGGCGAACGAGACCGTGAGGGCATGGAGGGCCGGCGACATCCGCGACGTCCACAGCGACATGATGGCGCTGACGCTGCGGATTGCGGCGAAGGCGTTCATGGACTGCGAGGTTGAACGCGACATCGCCGACATGGACCACGCCGTCCAGGACCTTGTGGTGGAGATGGCCGCGCGGTTCAAGCGCCCTGTGAAAATCCCCGACTGGGTGCCGCTGCCCGGCCATTTCCGCTATCGGCGCGCAATCGCGACCGTCGAACGCATCATCGCGCAGATGATCGCCAAGCGGCGCGCCGACGGTTACCAGGGCCGGCAGGATTTTTTGTCGCGGCTGATGGCGGCGAAGGACGAATCCGAGGAGCGGCTGTCGGACAGCCAGTTGCGCGACGAGACCGTCACCCTGCTCTTGGCCGGCCACGAGACGACGGCGCTGACGCTGTCCTGGAGCCTCTACCTGCTCGGCCAGAACCCGGCGGCGGCGCGCCGGCTCACGGCCGAAGTCGGGGAGACGCTCGGCACGAACGACGCCACCGTGGAAAGCCTGCCGCGCCTCAAATTCGCGGAAAGCGTGATCCTGGAATCGATGCGGCTCTATCCGCCCGCCTGGGCGATCGGACGCGAGTCGATCGGGCCGTTCAAGCTCGGCGGTTATGATTTCGCCGCCGCCACCACCGTCCTGATCTCGCCCTGGGTGCTGCACCGCGACCCGCGCAATTTCGATGATCCGGAGACCTTCCGGCCCGAGCGCTGGATGGACGGGCTTGCGCGAAGGCTGCCCCGGTTCGCCTATATGCCGTTCGGGGGCGGGCCGCGCATCTGCATCGGCCAGCGTTTCGCCATGATCGAGGCGGTCCTGATCCTCGCCACGATTTTCCGGCATTTTTCAGTGGAATGGCAGCGCGAGCGGCCAATCACGCTGTTCCCGTCCATCACACTGAGGCCACGCGAGGGCGTCTGGGTGCGCCTGCTGCCAAAAACGTCGGCCAGTCTGCACTAAGGATGCGCAGTCTCCGTACCGGCGCGGGCAGCCATGCCGGCGTCGCAAATACGAGCGGATGTTCGAGACGCCGGGCATAGGCTCGCTGCTTCCGGTATCGGAATGCCGCCCATGCAAGACAAGATCGATACGACGCAGACATTCTCGCTGACGCCCGAATTGGCGTGCTGGCGCAAGGCCGAGCGCGAGCGGCTGATCGCAGAGCGTCTCGCAATACCGGCCGACACGCGCAACGCCATGGCGCAACGCATCGCCGCCGGCCTCAATGCGTGCATCGGCAGCTTCGCGGGCCATACCATCAGCCTCTACTGGCCTTTTCGCGGCGAGCCCGACCTGCGCCCGTGGATGAACGCCGTCATCGCCGGCGGCGGACAGGTCGCACTGCCGGTGGTCGTCGAGAAGGCGCATCCGCTCGTTTTCCGCCCCTACAGGCCCGGCGATCCGCTGGAGAAGGGCGTCTGGAACATTCCGGTCCCCGCCTCCGGCCAGCCGGTCGTCCCCGATGTGGTCATCGCACCGCTGGTGGGCTTCGACCCACAAAACTACCGGCTGGGTTATGGCGGCGGCTTCTTCGACCGCACGCTTGCCTCCCTCCCCGGCAAGCCGCTGGTCATCGGCGTCGGCTACGCGACGCAGGCTATCCCGACGATTTACGCGCAGCCGCACGACATTCCGATGGATCGGATCGTGACGGACCAAAGCGCAAGCTGATTGCGCTTAGCTGCTCCCGGTTTCCCTGCCGACCGGCCGGGCCACCCAGCACGCCAGCGCCCCAGCGGCCATCAACACGCTGGTGCCCAGGAACACCGCCGGCATGCCGATATGCCCGCCGACAAAACCGCCGAGCAGCGGCCCGACCACCTGACCTACATATTGCGAGGAGGTCGCGTAGCCCAAGGTCGTGCCGGCAACGCGGTCTGGGACATTATGGCGGATCACGCTGGTGATGCACGGCAGAAGGCCGCCCAGCGCCAGCCCCATCAGGAAGCGCAGGGCGACAAGCTGCCATGCGCTTTCGACGAAAGCCTGCGGGATGAGCAGCAGCGCCGAAACGCCGAGCGCGCCGACGATGACCGGCCAGTGGCCGATGCGGTCGGCGAGTTTTCCCAGGCGCGAGGCCGACAGGATGCTGCCCAGCGCGGCAGCGGCCATGACGACGCCGGCAACGATGGTGATATCAGCCGGATCGTCCACCAACTGGCCGACATAGACGGCGATGATCGGCTCGATCGACATGTTCGCGACCATCAGCAGCGCGCCGGTTGCCAGCATGGCAACAACGGGCCGCGGGTCTGGAATGGCTGACCACCCACTCCTCTGCCGTTCTGCCTTGGGCACGCGCCTGCGCGGCCCCTCCTTGATGAGGAAACAAGTCGCCAGGAAAGTGATGAAAATCACGCCGCCGGATGCCAGGAACGTGCCGCGAATACCGATGACGGCCGGCAGCACGCCGCCGATCAGCGGCCCGACGAGACTGCCTGCCATGATGCCGGAGGAAAGCACGCCCAGCGCCCAGCCCGAACGGGCTTTTGGCGTGTGGGTCGCCACCAGAATGGTCGAACCGGAAGCGTAGCCGCCCGCCAGGCCGACGAACAGCCTGAGCGCCACAAGCTGATAGACGTCCTGCGCCATACCCATCAGCGAGATCGCCACGAACATGCCGAGGCTTGCGCGGATCAGCATCAGCTTGCGGCCGTAGAGGTCGGCAAGCCGGCCCCACAACGGCGCGACGATCGCAGCACTGAAAAACGTCGCGCCATAGGCGACGCCGGACCACTGCACGATCGCCGCGTGTCCGGTCACGCCGAGTTGCTCGACATAAAGCGGCAGGAATGGAAGCAGCACCGTCATCGCCACGATGGTGGTGAACGACCCGCCGGCGCAGACGGCGAGGTTGCGACGCCAGTGGATTTCTCCGGCGCCTTCGTCTTCGATCGCGACAGCAGCCATCTCATGTTCCGGATAGGCAGGATCGCGATGCTTGATCGCGATACCATTTTGGGATACCAAGCTGGGATGCATTGCTAGGCGCACGAACGACCGGCGTCAACCTCTGGGAAACAAATGATGTCGCAGACGCAAAGCGTCGAAACGCAGCTTCGCGAAATGATCCTCGGCCTCGACATCGGGCCGGGCGAAAAGCTGACCGAGCGCGGAGTCGAGGCACGATTCGCGGCGTCGCGCACGCCGGTGCGCGCCGCCCTGCTGCGGCTGGAAACGGAAGGGCTGGTCGGCCGCGAGGGACGCGGCTGGACCGTGGCGCCGATCCATCTCGGCGAGATCGAACAACTTTCCGTCTACCGCGAGGCGGTGGAAGTCGCGGCCGTCAAGCTGACCTGCCAACGCAATGACCAAACCGGGCTCGACGGGCTGGAAGCCCTGCTCGTTTCCTGCGACGCGCGCTCCGCGCGTGAGGAAGTGCATCGCGCCGGCATGGATTTCCACATCGAGCTGGCACGGCTGTCGGGCAACGACTTCCTGTTTCGGGGCGTGCGCGATGCGATGACGCGGCTGTCGCGCGCCCGCTGGCTGGAAGTGCGCAGGGAAGGCGCCCGCGAGCGCGCCTGGGCCGAACATCGCGCTATCCTCGCGGCGGTCCGGACGGGTGACGCGGAGACGGCGGCGAGGCTGCTGGCCGCGCATATCAGCGGCGGGCGCGAGCGCTTGCTTGCTTCGCTCGCCGCCGACCGGCGTGGGCTCAAGGCGCGCGGTTTCGCAGTGGTGGCCGCGTAGGATCGCCAGAGCCGCGCGGAAAATGACAGATCAGTCCTGTGAGGCTCGTCCGCTGAAGGCAGGCACTTGAATACAACATCATCACGGCCATGATAAACTGGCCTGTCAGACAGCAAGGATGCCTACATGAATGTCGTCGCCACGCGCGCCGCAGAAGGTTTCCCCCGCCGATTGTTCACCGTGGCGGAGATCCGACGCATGGTCGAAGCGGGCATCATCGCCGAGGACGAGAATTTCGAGTTGATCGAGGGGGAACTCGTTCCGAAGGCGCCCAAGGGAAACCAGCACGAGGTGATCAAAGCGGCGCTGCTGCGCGTCTTCGCCAAACAAGCGCCCGAAGACCTGCGATTGGCCGTCGAAACCTCGCTCTATCTTGACGAGCGTACCTTCGTCGAGCCGGACCTCTGCCTGTACCCCAAGCGAATCCTTCCCGAAGATGTCGCAGGCCGCGATGTGCTGCTCGCGGTCGACGTGGCATCGTCGATGTCTTACGACCGTGGACTGAAAGCCCGCAACTATGCCCGTCACGGCGTTGTCGAACTCTGGGTAATCGATGCGGCGTCGCGCGATACCTGGGTGCACAGGCGGCCTGACACCGACGGACACTGGGGCATCGTCGAAAAAATGCCGGCCGAGGCGCGGCTTTCGCCGGCATCCTTGCCAGACGTCACCGTCCGGCTGGCCGATCTCGACTGACCCGACCGCTCACGCCATCTCGGGCTTGAGCCCGAGCGCGGTGCGGTCGACGATCTCGCGCAGCGCGAAGGACGAGTTGATCTTGGTGACATGCGGCATGGCAGACAGCCATTCCTTGTGGATACGTTCGTAGTCCACGAGATCCCTGGCGGCAATGCGCAGAATATAGTCGTATTCGCCCGACATCAGGTGGCAGGACAGCACGTTCGGGCAGCGCTTGATGGCCGCCTCGAAATCGGACAGCGTCTTCTCGAACTGACCCGATAGCGAGATGTGGACGATCGCCGTCATCTGGTGACCGAGCGCGGCGTTCGACAGGCGGGCGTGATATCCCCGGATGACGCCGCTCTTCTCCAGATTGTCCAGCCGCCGCGAACAGGCCGATTGAGACAGCCCGACCTTCTCGGCAAGCGACGCGTTGGGGATTCGTCCATCCTTCTGCAGCGCGTCCAATATGGCGATATCGATCCTGTCGAGCGGCATCTTTCGAACTTTCTTCGATAATGGGCGGCTTTGGCGCAACGAATAGCGACGCGACCGAGTTGAGGCAATGCAATTCGCAAACTCTTTCGGCCGCAGGGCGCGTATCCTTGCACGTGACAGGGAATAAGCCGTCAAGGCGTCAAGCGAGGAACATAACAATGCGCGTCGGTTGTCCGAAGGAAATCAAGAATCACGAATATCGCGTCGGCCTTACTCCGGGGTCGGTTCGAGAATATGCCGCGCACGGCCACGAGGTGCTGGTCGAGACCGGCGCCGGCGCCGGTATCGGTGCTGACGACAACGCCTATCGTGCCGCCGGCGCAAGGATCGCGAAAACGGCCGAAGAGGTGTTCGCCAAGTCGGACATGATCGTGAAGGTCAAGGAGCCGCAGCCGGCCGAATGGGTGCAGTTGCGCGACGACCAGATTCTTTACACCTATCTTCATCTTGCGCCCGATCCGGAGCAGACCAAGGGCCTGCTCGCCTCTGGAGTTACCGCCGTGGCCTACGAGACCGTAACCGACGAGCGCGGCGGGCTTCCCTTGCTTGCGCCGATGTCGGAAGTCGCCGGCCGCCTGTCGATCCAGGCCGGCGCGACGGCGCTGCAGAAGGCCAATGGCGGCCGTGGTGTGCTGCTCGGCGGCGTGCCGGGCGTTCTGCCGGGCAAGGTCACCGTGCTCGGCGGCGGGGTCGTCGGCCTGCATGCGGCCAAGATGGCTGCCGGCCTCGGCGCCGACGTCACCATCATCGACCGTTCGATCCCACGGTTGCGCCAGCTCGACGACATTTTCAACGGCCGCGTTCACACCCGCTATTCAACGGTGGAAGCGCTGGAGGAAGAGTGTTTTTCCGCCGACATCGTCGTCGGCGCCGTGCTGATCCCTGGTGCCGCGGCGCCCAAGCTGGTGACGCGCGAGATGCTGTCCGGCATGAAGAAGGGCGCGGTTCTGGTCGACGTCGCCATCGACCAGGGCGGCTGCTTCGAGACCTCGCACGCCACCACCCATGCCGAGCCGACCTATGAGGTTGACGGCATCATCCACTACTGCGTCGCCAACATGCCAGGCGCCGTGCCTGTCACCTCGGCCCATGCGCTGAACAACGCCACGCTGCATTATGGCTTGCAGCTTGCCGACAAGGGCCTGAAGGCGCTGGTCGACGACCATCATCTGCGCAACGGCCTCAACGTCCACAAGGGCCGCATCACCAACCGCGCCGTCGCCGATGCGCTCGGCTACGAGATGGCCGAGCCGAAGCAGGTCCTCGCGGCCTGACTTGGCGGCTCCCTCCTGAACGCAAAAATTCCGCCTTCGAGGCGGGATTTTTTTGTTTGCAGAGATAAAAAAGCGGGGCTGTCCCCGCTTTTTTGCAATCTGCTTTCCGCCAGTCCATCCGTGGTCGGAAGCCGATTGGTAAGCAAAAGCTAAGCCATTGATCGTTAACAAAAGGTTAACGACAAGAGTCCGTCGCACTCACGCGCGCTCGATCCGGCACTGGTAACAGTTGTTCCTGGCCGAACGCACATGCACATAGGCAACATCGTCGCGCTCGAACAGTTCGTGCGCCCGCCCGCAGATATTTTGCGTCGGCGTGACCGCGCCGGTGCCGTAGACGATGCGGTCGTCATGGCCGTAGCCGCGCACGATGTAGTCGGGCGTAGGGCGGAAGATATCGGGAAGCACATCGGTCTCGGGCGCCCGGTCGCATTCCTCGGCGCAAAGGAAGATCGGCCCGGTCTCGGCATAGGGCTGGAGCGCCGGAAACGGCCGGTAGGCGAGGATCAGGTACGCTTTGCCGGCCGCGACGGTGCGCAGGCAGTGGCGGCACGGTACGCCGTCGCCGTCGGAAATCTTGCGCTCCGGCGTGAAACCATAGGCGTCGACACCTCCGTGCTGGAGCGCACGCACGGCGTCGGTCGGCAGGGCTTGAAAGCGGATAAGCATCGGCTGGCTCCTCGATCGGATGATGAGCCGAAATTATCGCGCCGCCGCGCTGCCCTCCACCCGAAACCTGCGCTCTCCGGACGGGACGACCGCGAACCGTCAGCGCCAGCCTATTGCAGGAAATCGTCGATGCGGCGCAGCGTCACCCGGCGGTTCTGCCAGTTCTCGTTCTGTGTCGGCACGAGCAAAAACTCCTCGCCGTAGCCGACCGTCTCCAGCGCGCGGCGTGGAATGCCGAACTCGCGTACCAAGACGCGGCGCAGAGATTCGGCGCGGTCCTCGGACAGGACTTGATTGGAGGCCGCCGAACCGACCGCATCGGTATGGCCCTCGATCAGGACCTTGGTGCCGGGCCGGCGGCGCAACAGGCGTTCCAGCGCGGTGGCGATCGTCTCGACCTTGCGATATTGCGACGACGGGATTTCAGCCGAACCGAAGGCGAAATTGATCGACTGGATGTCGATCGATGGCGCCGCGCGGCGCAGGTCCGGCCTGCGCTTGAATTCGCGGACGGTCACACGCTTGTCGGGGCGTACACTGCGTTGCGCCGGGGCCTCGAGCTTGCGCTCGATCTGCGCCGCCGAGGGCATTGCCGCTTCCTGCGCGAAGCCGATTTGCGGGAAGGCGAGCAGGGCGAGTGCGAAAGCAACGAACTGGCGGCGAGTCGGCATGAAGATCTCCTTCGATCGGATCGAACGATTGAGGTTCCATCCTGGCCTTGCCAAGCTGAACTGCCGCTGAACGCGGCATTCAGCGAGGATTTCAAGAACCGTCGTCAGGCCCGCATGACCACGGCCGCCCGCTCTTCCATTGTCAGCGGATGGACGATCTCCTTGACCTGGCCTACCGGCGAAAAGCCGATCTTCTGGTAGAGCGGCAACGCTGCCGGATGATCGAGCGTGCAGGTCTGCACGATCACCTTTTCCGGCTTGTAGGACCAGGCGGTTTCGACCGCCGCGCCCAAAAACCAGCGGCCTAGCCCCTGCCCCGTCGCATGATCCATCATTCCGAAATAGGCGAGTTCGATCTCGCCCGGCGCATGCGGCTTGATGTCGAAGAAACCGGCAGGCGCGCCGTCGAGATAGAGCACGCGGATGTCGCGGTCGGGTTTGGCAAGCGCGGTGGTCATCTCCTCGTCGGAGAGCCTCAGCGCGTTGACCCAATGCCATTTGCGGCCGACGCGATCGATCAGGTAGCGGTAGTAGTGGACCGGAATATCGCGCGTGCGCAGCAACGCGATCTGCCGGTTGTAGGGCAGCGGCGCATAACGTCCCGGCGGCTGCGTCATTTCAAGGAAGGTCACGGTTACCGGGATGGTCTCCGGCTTTATTTTCTTCGCCACTTTTATCAGTCCTTGCCGGTTACCACGGGCGTGTCGCCGCGGCTGCCCCATTCCGTCCACGACCCGTCATAGAGCCGGCTATCGCCGTGGCCAACACTCTGCAAGGCCAGCGTGATGACGGCGGCGGTGATGCCCGAGCCGCAGGAGGTGATGACGGGCTGGTCGAGATCCAGCCCTGCGTGTTCAAGCTTGCGGCGAAGGTCCTCGACCGAGAGCAGGTAGCCGTTCTCGGAAAGCGACAGCGCCGGCACGCTTTTCGCGCCCGGCATGTGGCCGCCACGCACACCCTTGCGCGGTTCGGGATCCTCCCCCGAAAAGCGGCGGGGCGGCCGGGCGTCGGCGATCTGGCCCTCTCCCGTGGCGATCACCCTGCGGACATCGTCGATGCCGGCGACCCGCCTGGCGTCGAAATCGGTGTGAAAGACATTCGGCGCCGTCCTGGTCGGCTCCGAGGTAACCGGACGGCCAGCGGCCTTCCAATTGTCGAAACCGCCGTCGAGCACGAAGACTTCCGGCGCACCCATGGTGCGGAACATCCACCAGACGCGCGGCGCCGTGAACATGCCGGGGCCGTCATATACGACGATGGTATCGTCGGCCGAAATACCCATGGAGCCCACATATTGGGCGAACAGCGACGGTTTTGGCAGCGTGTGAGGCAGATCGGAATCGGGATCGACGATAAGGTCCTGGTCGAAGAAGATGGCCCCGTGGATATGCGCCGCGTCATATTCGACCTTGGGATCGCGCCTCTGCGCCGGCAGATACCAGGAAGCATCGACGATCGACAAGCCGGGCCGACCCAACTGACCTTGCAGCCAGTCGGCATCGACGACGAACGGGCTCTTTTCCGGCATGTGGTGCACTCCCTGTCGAATTGGGTTTCAAGCTTGTTACATATCGGTGCTGCGCGAAAAAGGGGCCAGCCCCCGCAAACAAGAACGTCCCTGGAGCAATGCCATGATCAAGAGAATCTGGAACGGCTACACAACCCGAGAGAATGCCGACGCCTACGAGCGGCTGCTCGACACATTCGTTTTTCCGGGCATCGAGGCGAAGAAAATCCACGGCTACCGCTCGATCGAACTGTTGCGTCGAGAGGCAGACGACGAGGTCCAGTTCACGACGGTGATGAGCTTCGATTCCCTCGACAATGTCATCGCCTTCCAGGGCGCCGACTATGAGGCCGCCTATGTGCCGGAACAAGCGCGCAAGATTCTGAAGCGCTGGGACCAGCGCTCGACGCATCACGAGGTGCTGCAGACGCGAATCTACGGATAGGCTATTGCGCCGGCGGCCGCCCGAAGCGGATGCGGAAACGGCGGTTCTCGCGGCCTTTCTTCTCGATCTTGCCGATGTGGATCTCGCCGACCTCGCCGGTCGCCGCCACATGCGTGCCGCCGCAGGGCTGGCTGTCGACCGAAGCGTTGTCGCCGATGCAGACGAGACGGATGCGGCCGGTGCCGGACGGAGGGCGGACGTTCTTCGACTTCACCAGCGTCGGATTGGCGGCAAGCTCCTCGTCGGTGATCCAGCGGATGAAGACCGGGTGGTTTGCGTTCACCAGTTCCATGAGCCGCGCCGTCACCAATTCCCTGGTGTAGCTCGGGTCGGGAATATCGAAATCGACGCGGCTGTCATCCTCGCTGACGGCCGCGCCGGTGATCGGGAACGGACAGACGACGCTAAGGAGGTGGCAGGCGGTGTGCATGCGCATCAAGAGATGGCGGCGCGGCCAGTCGATCGCAAGCTTTACGCTCTCGCCGACCGCCGGCAGGCTTTGGCCGGCGGCGGGGACATGGATGATCTCGTCCTTGGTTTCGCCGGTGACCGTGGCGGCAACCGCCAGCCGCGTCCCATCGGCGAGGATCAGGTGTCCGGTATCGCCGGGCTGGCCGCCGGACGTGGCGTAGAAGACGGTTCGGTCGAGGATGATGCCGCCGCGATCGTTGATGCCGACGACCTTTGCCTCCGCCTCGCCGGCATAGGCGTCGTCGCGAAACAGCGCGGCGGTCTGGAACGGCATCAGGCGACCTTCTCGAACGGCACGTCGATCTGTGGCGTCCGGTCCATCCACTCCGGTATGGGCAGGTTTTTCGTGCGCAGGAATTCGGGATTGAACAGTTTCGACTGGTAGCGCGTGCCGTAGTCGCACAGCACCGTCACGATGGTGTGGCCCGGACCGAGGTCGCGCGCCAGCCGGATGGCGCCGGCGATGTTGATGCCGGTCGAGCCGCCCAGGCAGAGCCCCTCCTCCTGAACAAGGTCGAAGATGATCGGCAGCGCTTCCTCGTCCGGAATTTGGTAGGAGAAGTCCGGCGTGAAGCCGTCCAGATTGGCGGTGATGCGGCCCTGGCCGATGCCCTCGGTGATCGAACTGCCCTCGGACTTCAACTCGCCGCAGGTGTAGTAGCTGAACAGGGCGGCGCCGAGCGGATCGGCGATGGCGATCTTCACCGCTTCGCTTTTTTCCTTCAGCCCGGCCGCCACGCCGGCCAGCGTGCCGCCGGTGCCGACCGCCGAGACAAAGCCGTCGACCTTGCCGTTCGTCTGGTTCCAGATTTCCTGCGCCGTGGTGGCGATGTGGCCGTCGCGGTTGGCGACATTGTCGAACTGGTTGGCCCAGATCGCGCCGCTGCTCTCGCTGCGGGCAAGTTGTTCGGCAAGGCGTCCGGAGACTTTTACGTAGTTGTTCGGGTTCTTGTAGGGCACGGCCGGCACTTCAATCAGTTCGGCGCCGAGCAGCCGCAGCGCGTCCTTCTTCTCCTGGCTTTGGGTGTCGGGGATGACGATGACCGTGCGGTAGCCGAGCGCCTTGGCGACGACCGTCAGGCCGATGCCCGTGTTGCCGGCGGTGCCCTCCACGATGACGCCGCCTTGCCTCAGCAGGCCGCGTTTCTCCGCGTCGCGGATGATGAACAGGCCGGCGCGGTCCTTGACCGACTGGCCGGGATTCATGAACTCGGCCTTGCCAAGAATCTCGCAGCCGGTTTCCTCGGAAGCGCGGCGCAGCCGGATCAGCGGCGTGTTGCCGATCGCATCGATGACCGAACCCATCATCACGAATTTCCCGTCGAACTGGCGGAAGCCCGATACGGGCGGCCGCAATTGAACCGATGCCGCGACCGAGACCGCTCCCGGCATTGCCCGACTTCCTGCCAGAGACGGGCGGCACATTCAACAACAGCATTTCCGATGAAAATACTTGGCCCATGCGAATTTTCGCGTTAGCCGACGTCAAGCGAATCCGCCGAACTCGAACCGTCGGCTAATCCAGAGGGTCGAATTCGGCGTAGACGTGGCAATTCAGCCGCCCATGGGCGGCTCGAGATGGATATATGGTTCCCGACAACCGAGAAACGCTCGACGTGCTGCTTGCCCGCTATGTCGCGGGCGGCCTGCCGTCACCCGTGCGCGTGCTGGTCGAGAGCCATCTGACAATGAAGCCCGAGAGCCGCGCGTTCGTTTCGCAACTCGAGGCGCTCGCCGGCGCCAGGTTGACCGAGGCTGAGCCGATCCCGTTGGCAAACCGCCGGCAACGGCTCGATGCCATTTTTGCCAGCCCCTCTCCGCCCGACGAAAACAAGCAGCGGGAAGCCGACGGCATAATGCCCCGGCCGCTGGTCGACTTCATCGGCCACACGGTGGACAAAGTGCCGTGGCGCACAAAACTGCCGGGTTTCAAGGAACATCGCATGGGCGAAGTCGACGGGTTCAGCTCAAGCCTGTTCTGGCTGCGGCCAGGCCGCGCCATCCCGGACCATACGCATGAAGGCTCGGAGTTGTTTCTGGTGCTGGACGGCGCCTTCAACGACCAGCGCGGCCGCTTTCAGCGCGGCGATATCTCGATCGCCGACGAGACGGTCGATCATCGGCCGGTCGCCGAGACAGACCGGCCCTGCATCGGTTTCCTGGTGAGCGACGGGGATCTGTGCCTTACCGGACCGCTGCACCGGCGGCTGGCCGACATAATCGGCTTCTAGACTTTGTGGCTCGGCTTGGCGTCGCGCGAAAACAGATAGATCACAAGCGCCACCGCAAGTACCAGCGCGATGAACAGGAAAAGCGCCGAATAGGCCGCGGCCGGATCTCCGGGATCGATGCTGTGGGTAACCACCGCGCCGGTCGCGAACTGCATGACGCCGGCGCCGCCGATCGAGAAGAAGTTCATCAGCGTCACGCCACGGCCGATCAGATGCGGCGGCAGGAAGGCGCGCGAATGCGCCATCAGCAGGCCGTAATTGCCGCCGGCCAGGCCGACAAGGATGAGCAGGGCGGTCGATACGCCGACCGATGTCTGCGGAAAAAAGCCGAGGCCGGCCACAGCCAGCAGGCACATGCTTGTCCCGCTGACAGCCACCCATTTGCGCGTGCCGAAAAGCTGGTCGAGCGGGCCGTAGACGAAGGCGCCTGCCACCATGGCGAGCGCCATGAAGAATGTCACGTCGCCGATCAGGAAGACATCGGCACCGAAAACGTCGGCGAGATAGGGTCCCGCCCAGAGGCCGCGAATGCCGATGGACGGCGCGTAGGCGACCGCGCTGAGCGGGATGATCGGCCACAGCACGCGCAAGCGGAAGAGCTCGACAAAGCCGGAAAAGCCGGCTGCGCCTTTTCGCGCGGCCTCCGGATGATCGGGGTCGCGCACCAGCAGATACAGCGCGGCGGCCACGAGCAGTGAGAAGAAGCAGAGGCCGAGCATGACGGCGCGCCAGCCGAACGCGGCTTCGGCATAAGCGAGCGGCGCCGAGCCGATGACGTTGCCGGCGGTGCCGAAGGCGACCAGCCAGGAGGTGAGCATGGCGAATTTCGCCGGACGATAGAGGCGGGCGAAGATTACAAGCGAGGCCATCAGCACCGGCGCGCAGCCGATGCCCAACAGCGCGTTCGCGGCGATGATCATCCACGGCGCGGTAGCGAAGGCAAACAGCAGCGTGCCGCCCCCTGCCCCGGCGGCGAGCAGAACCGCCGCGGTGCGGCGCGGTCCGATGCGGTCGAGCGCCACGCCGATGGGAAACTGCGACAGGGCGAAGGTCAGGAAGAAGACGCCCGAGGCAAGCGAGAAGTCGCCCTTGGTGACGCCGAGTTCGGTGCCCAGAACCGGCGTCAGCACCGCCAGGAAGGCGCGGTAGAACTGCGAAAGCACATAAGCGATCGCCAGTGCCGCTATGCCGGCCATCCCTGCCCTCTCCTCCCGGCCTGAAAACAACGGCGGCCGACGCTTTCGCCTCGACCGCCGTATGTCATGGATCGGATGGACGCAATTGGACCAAACAAGGGTTCGGTCGGTGCAAGGAGGGGCAGTCGGCAATGGGCAGTCGGCAGTCGGAACATGTTGAGGCACGGTAGAAACCGGCGCAGCTTTGAAGGAGCCGACCTACTGCATACTGCCTACTGCCTACTGCCTACTGCCCATTCCCAATCTCAAGCAGCCCTCGGCGCGTTGCCGCGACCGCGGAACGGCCGCTTCTTGCCGCCGAAACGCTTTTCGCCGGCCGGCTGACCGGCGGCGGGACGGCCCTCGCCCGCCGGCTTGCCGGCGAAGCGCGGCTGGTCGGCCTGCCCGCCGAAACGCTCGCCCTGCCCGCCGAAACGCTTGCCGCCAGGCTTGCCGGAGAACGGCTTCTTGCCCTGGCGCGGCTTGTCGCCGCCGGGACGGCCGGCGCGGTGATGCTCGCGCGGCTGCGCGGTATCCCGGTCGGCGCGCTGCTCATGGCTGCGCTGCTCGGGCTGCGGGTCCGGCTCGCCGAGATGATCGGCCAGCACCTGTAGCTTCATGCGGATGATGCGCTCGACCGAACGCAGTTTTGCGTTCTCGTTGGGATCGCAGAGCGTGATCGCGATACCGTCGGCGCCGTTGCGGCCGGTGCGGCCGATGCGGTGCACGTAGCTCTCGGCCTCATCCGGCAGGTCGAAGTTGATGACATGCGAGATGCCGGGCACGTCGATGCCGCGCGCCGCGATGTCGGTGGCGACAAGGATGCGCACCGAGCCGTCGCGAAAGCCGTTGAGCGCCTTCTGGCGGGCGTTCTGGGATTTGTTGCCGTGGATCACGGCGGCCTGGAAACCGTCGCGCTCGAGATCACGCACGACGCGGTCGGCGCCGTGTTTTGTGCGCGCGAACACCAGCACCGAGCTGATCGCAGGGTCCGCCAGCATCGCCGACAGCACCTTGCGCTTCTGCTTCAGGCGGGCAAGCACGACGCTTTGCTTGATCTCGGCAGCGGTCGTGCCTTGCGGCGCGACCTCGACATGTACGGGATCCTTGAGGATGCCACGGGCAAGCTGCTCGATCTCGGCCGGCATGGTGGCGGAAAACAGCGCCGTCTGGCGGTCGGAATGCGTCGCCTTGGCGATGCGCTTGACGTCGTTGATGAAACCCATGTCGAGCATGCGGTCCGCTTCATCGAGCACCAGCCAGCGGGTCTCGTTGAGTTTCACCTCGCCCTCGCGCACCAGGTCGGTCAGACGGCCCGGCGTGGCGATCAGAATGTCCACGCCCTGCGCCATGCGTTTGACCTGGCTGTTGCGCGACACGCCGCCAAGCACCAGCGCGGTGGAGATATGCATGCCCTTGGCGAGCACACGAATGGTCTCCTCGATCTGCACGGCGAGTTCGCGCGTCGGGGCCAAGATCAACGCCCGTGCGGTGCGCGGCAGCCGCTTGGTGCCGAGCGCGGTGATTTTTGCCAGGATCGGCAGGCTGAAAGCTGCCGTCTTGCCCGAGCCGGTCTGGGCGACGCCCAGAATGTCGCGGCCGGCAAGCTGCGGCGGGATCGCCTGCGTCTGGATCGGCTTCGGCATGTCGAAGCCGGCATTCTCGGTGGCCTTCAACAACGCACCAGTGATTCCGAGGGATGCGAAACCATCGAGGTTCGCGGAAATTTCAATATCCAAGTTCTTCTTCTTTCGCGCGGCGTTGCGGCCGCGAATGATCCGTCCCGGCGGGGCGCAACCCGCCGTCGACGATGATTTCATGAAACGACAAGGCGGCGGGCGAATCTTTGCCCGCGCGGCTGCGCTGTCGTGCCCGCGCTTCAGAAATCGCGGGGCTTCGTCTCCGAACCGATTTTTCGGGGAGGAGAGCTACAGACGCAACCAGTCCCATCCGATGGGGAAAGCCGCAAATCGCGCGGCCCAAGCGCCTTGTGACCGCGCATATGGCTGATATGGCGCGGAATTGCAAGCCGTGCTTGTGCATTGCAGCAATGCCGAGGCGCCTACGGGCAGGTTTCATCGGCGCCACGCTGCCTTTCGGCCCTGGCCATTGAAGAGAGTCGGGAAGCGGGGCGCGAGGCCGAGCCTCTGGGAATTGATGGGTAACTACGTGGCGCGGTTGTCTCGCGCCCCGCCGGTTTCTGCGCCGCGTTCGGCCGGTCATACGGTCTCGCAGTGAGTCGGGTCCCGATGGTAAGACCTGCTGTTCGCCTCAGAGCTGTCCGCGCGGTTTTCCGCATCCAGGCCGAACATTCGCGTTCGCCCCGGAACTCCGGCCTGCCGGGCGCCCAAGGCAATAGGGCTACCACACCCAACCGCCAAGGCACCGCCGCCCTCCCGTGCCTCCGGTTCTAGACCCGGTTCCCGCAAGGACGATGACCGCATTATGCCGGAGCCAACATGGGCGGGGATGAGATTGCCGGAAAAACCCTCCAGGCCGCAGCCGAGGCAAAGACAACCGCAATAAATTCAATGGCTTGTCTTCAACGATGTCAGGAGAGAACGATAAAATCCAGTGTGTTCATCCCCTCTTCAGGCTTCCACTTCAATAAAAAAGCCGCCCCGAAGAGCGGCTTTCGATATCCGGCCTGCCGGAACGATGGAGAAAACTATTCCGCGTCGGCTTCCTTGGCGGCGGCCTTCTTCTTGGCCGGAGCCTTCTTCTTCGGCTCCTCGGCGGTCTCCTCCGAGGCGGCCTCGGCCTTGGCCGCGGCCTTCTTGGCCTTGCCGGCCGGCTTGGCCGCCGCGACGGCGTCCTCGTCCTCGGCCATCAGTTCTTCCTTGCTGACCTTCTGGTCGGTCACCGAAATCTGGCCGAGCAGGTGGTCGACCACCTTCTCCTCGAAGATCGGCGCGCGCAGCGTCGTCAGCGCGGCGGCATTGTTGCGGTAATATTCGAAGATGCCCTGCTGCTGGTCGGCGGGGAAGCGGCGGATGAACTCGAACAGCGCGCGCTGCAACTCCTCGTCGGAAACCTGCACGCCGGCCTTCTCGCCGATTTCGGCCAGCACGAGGCCGAGCCGCACGCGGCGCTCGGCAAGCTTCATATAGTCGGCGCGGGCTTCTTCCTCGGTGGTCTCCTCGTCGGCGAAGGTACGGCCGGCGGCTTCGAGGTCGCGGTTGACCTGGGCCCAGATGTTGTTGAACTCGGCCTCGACCAGCTTGGACGGCGCCTCGAAGGAGTAGGATGCGTCGAGCTGGTCGAGCAACTGGCGCTTCACCTTCTGGCGGGTCATCGAGCCGAACTGGCTCTCGATCTGGCCCTTAACGATCTCGCGCAGGCGCTCGAGCGATTCGAGGCCGAGGCTCTTGGCCGTCTCGTCATTGACCTCGAGCGCACCGGGAGCCGCGACTTCCTTGACGCTCACGTCGAAGGTGGCTTCCTTGCCGGCCAGATTGGCGGCCTGGTAGTTTTCCGGGAAGGTCACGGTGACCTGCTTCTCATCGCCGGCCTTGGCGCCGACAAGCTGGTCCTCGAAGCCGGGGATGAATTCCTTGGAGCCGAGCACCAGCGGCTGGCCGGTTCCGGCGCCGCCGGAAAAAGCCTCGCCGCCGATCTTGCCGAGATAGTCGATGGTGACGCGGTCACCCATCGCGGCTTCGCCTTCCTTGACCTCGTAGCTGCGGGTCGATTCGGCGACACGCTTGACCTGCTCGTCGATCTCGTCTTCCGGCACGTCATAGACCGGACGGGTCACGGCGATGCTGGTGAAATCCTTGATGTCGAAGGCCGGGATGATCTCGTAGGCGAGCTTGAACTCGAAGTCGGCGCCGCCGGACAGGATCTTGTCGGCTTCCTTTTCGTCCTCGGTCATGGTGACCTCGGGCTGCATGGCGGCCTTCTCGCCACGGTCGGAGACGATGCTGCGCGGCGTGTCCGAGAGAATCTCGTTGACCACCTCGGCCATGAACGACTTGCCGTACATCTTGCGCAGATGCTGGAGCGGCACCTTGCCCGGACGGAAGCCGTTGATGCGGGCCTTGCCGCGGGCAGTCTCCAGCCGCGCGACCAGTTTCGATTCCAGATCGCCGGCGGGCACCTTGACGGTGATCTCGCGCTTCAGGCCGGAATTCAGTGTCTCGGTAACCTGCATCATAAAACCTTTGTTATCTCGGAAGGACCGCGGCGGCGAAACCGTCCGCGTCCCTGATCTCTTTGCCGGGCGGCGATCTGGCGTTAGGAGAAACGAGACCCAGCTTCCTTCGGGAATCCAGGAAGAGATGCTCTCACCTGCGCTCCAGATATTCCGGTAAGTCTTTGTTCTTCCTGCTTCTTACCGCGAATTTCCGAAGCGGACTGTCACATCCCGTCACTTTTGTGACGCCTTTTGTCACAGGAGTGTGGCTTTTTCAACTCTCTTCGCGACTTTCAAGAGCGCGACAAACCGGCAGAGCTCGCCATTCGCAGGCAGACGATCGGCGTTCCGCAGCGGCACCGGGCGGGCCGGCGTCTGTCGTGGCCGGGAAGCTCCCGCCTCAGAAAAGATAAGGCATGCGCCGGACGCCGCCATAGAGCGCGAAACGCTCCGCCCCCGGCCTGCCGTCGCCGCGACGGTGAAAGCCATAGGTGTCGGCGATGACGAGCGTGTTGCCCCGCACCGCGAATGTTTGGGGCTCGGCGAAACCCAGGGCGCTCAACTCGTCCTCGGCAATGCGGAAAGCACCGCCCTTCCCGACGGTCCGCGCCGAAACCGCGACGCTGCGCCGATGCTCCCAGGAAAGCCGCGCGGAAGAAGTCCGATTCGAGCCGGGCACGTAGATGAACGGACCATCCTCGGCCGACACGTCCTCGACGAAATACCAGAGCTTCAAGGTCGGATGGAATGTGTCGCGGTGGAAATCCTTCTGGTCGTCATGGTTGGTCTCGTCGCCGAAGCGCGTGTAATAAAGCTGCAGGGCGCGGGGATTGAAGCCAAAACCGAGCGCCGTCTTGAACAGGCGGCGAAACCGCTTCGAGCGAACCAGCGCGAAACTTGCCGGCGTCCGGTTCTGATCGAGCGTTACGAAGCGGTTGAGCGTGCCGCCGTCGAAGCGGTCGAAGCCGATGTCGTCAAGATTCTTGCGCTGGCCAAAGCCTTTTTGCGTGTTCTCGTGGAAGGGGAAGCGCTCGAAGCTGTCGCGGATCGTGCCGACGATCTCGTCCCGCATTCTTGCGAATTCATCGGGGGGCAGGAAATCCGGGATGGCGACCACGCCCTCCCGGCGCAATTGCTGGATCGAGGCGCGGTCATCCCGATGCGGGATGTTGCGGAGCCGGCGAAAGCGGTCAAAGGCGGTGGCGAGCAGGATGCGTCCGACATGCAGTCCCATGCGGTTGGCGAGCGGGTTGCCGATCCACGGGTGAGCAAAATTCTTCTCGGCGGTGAGGATCGCAATCGGCCCAGGCAACATCTTCTTGGGCGCCGCCTTCTTTCCGCCGACCGTATTGACCTTCTGCATCCGTCCTTCCCACTTTTTGCGCGCCGCAAGAGTTGGCGCGTCCGCAAAGCGCGGTCGTTTTCTAGCACATCGATGCAGCACGGGCCAATTGCCGGAGGCGTTCGGTATGGCACGGACGGTAGAATAGAGGCCTCCGTCCAGGGCCGTGCCTGTCAGCGATCGTTGAAAAGAGAATCTGGTGCAGTTGAGGGGAACAACCTAGAAACTTCGCCAGTGTTCTCCATCCTCCAAGAACTAGAGGAATGGGATAGGCATCTCAAGACTTTACCGGAAGTTACCCACACGCTCCGGCAATTCGAGGCGGCGGCTCGGGGCTTGAGCGAAAGCCCCGGCGATGACGAAACGCCTTCTCGTGCTCCAGCCCGAAGGACGGGGCCTCGCCGCTCGGGGCCAAGCCTATGAGCGGGAAAGCTCGGGCTGCGGAGCGTGCTTCGCCGGCCTTCGGGAAAGCGTCAAAGGAGGAGGCTGCGGAGGACGAACGCTCGTCCGGCCGCAACACATCGCCGGTGACGCTGAGGTTGACCGAAACCGAACGGGCGACGCTGGAAGAGCTGGCCGTCGGGATGACGCTCAGCACCTATATCCGCGCCTGCCTGTTTGCGCGTGAGGAAAAACGCAGGAAGCGCCGACCCGGCTCGGTGATCGCCGACAAGAAGGCGGTCGCGGAGGCACTGGCCCTGCTGGGGCAGTCGCGTATTGCCAACAACCTCAATCAACTCGCCTATCAGGCCAATATCGGGGCTCTGAGGATCGAAGACCGCGAGCGGGCCATGATCGACGAGGCCTATGAATATGTCCTCTCTATCCGCGCTTCGCTGGTCGCTGCCCTCGGGCGGGACCGATGATCCTAGAAGGCAACGAGCGCGGGTTCGGCGCAGAGCTTGCGCGGCATCTGCTGAACCGGCGCGACAACGACCATGTGACGGTGCATGCCGTCGAGGGTTTCGTGGCGAGCGATCTCGCCGGCGCCTTTGCCGAGAGCGCAGCCATCGCGCAAGGCACGCAATGCCAAAAATACCTGTTCTCGTTGTCGCTGAACCCGCCGCCCGAGGCCGAGGTCTCGGTCGCCGAATTCGAAGACGCGATTGACCGCGCCGAGAAGAAGCTCGGACTCGTCGGCCAGCCGCGCGCCATCGTCTTTCATGAGAAGCATGGCAGGCTGCATGCCCATTGCGTGTGGTCGCGCATCGATGCGAGCCGAATGCGCTCCATCAACATCGCCCATAGCAAGCGCAAGCTGATGGATATCTCGATCGCGCTCTACCGCGAACACCGCTGGACGATGCCGGAAGGGTTTCAAGACCATATCCGACGCGATCCGCTCAACTTCTCGCGCACGGAAGCAGGACAGGCGAAGAAGGCTGGTCACGATCCGAAGGCGGTCAAGAACCTGTTCCAGCGCTGCTGGGAGCGGTCGGATTCGCGTGCAGGTTTCGCTGCGGCCCTTTGGGCGGAGGGCTATTGCCTGGCACGCGGCGACCGGCGCGGTTTCGTCGCGGTCGATGCCAGGGGCAAGATTTGGTCGCTGTCGCGCTGGTGCGGGATCAAGACCAAGGAATTGCGCAGCCGGCTCGGCGAGCCGGACGACTTGCCCACTGCTGAGAAGGCGTTGCGCCTCTTCGAGGGCATTCCGGTTCCGGAGCAGAGCACGAAGGCTCCGCCTCTCGATCCCGAGTTCGAGGAAAGCCGTATACGGCTTGTCGAAGAGCAGCGGCGTGAACGTGACGCGCTCATGGCTGCGCAAGAACAGCGCACGGCTGCCGAAAACAGAGCGAGGCAGGCGCGCCTGCCGACCGGGTTGAAAGCCGTCTGGTTCCGGCTCAACGGCCGCTATGGCCGTCTGGTCGATGAGCTGGCACGCGATGCCGCTGCCTGCGCAATCCGCGACCGGAATGAACGGCAGGCGCTGGTCCAGCGGCACATTGAAGCCCGCCGCAATCTCGAACGCCGCCGGACGGTGGACCTCACCAAATCGCTCGATGCGATATTCCTCGCGGCAACGCAGCCCGATCTTCGACAACAATTCGTCATGCCGAAAGAGGCCTTGGCGTTCACCCAGGCCGAGCTTGAACGGAAGCCGTCGCTCATCCTGGCGCATCTGTCACACAAGCAGGCACGATTCTCGGATACGGATGTCAAACGGGCGCTGGCAACCTTCATCGACAATCCGCTCGTGCTCCGCATCGCCATCGACAAGGCGCTGGCAGCACCCGAACTTGTACGGCTGGATGCAGGTGATTGCACCACGCAGGATTATCAGGATGCCGGACACAAGCTCGAAGCGGCCGTGTCGGCTCTCACCGCATCCGGCGGCTTTGCCGTAGCCAGACGTCATGTCGACCAGGCAGTCCAGGAACAGGATTCGCGCATGCAGGAACGCTTCGGCGGATGCCTGAGCAACGAGCAGAAGGCGGCGCTATCGCATATTCTCGGCGACCGCGGATTTTGCTGCGTGGTCGGCCTTGCCGGTTCCGGCAAGAGCACGATGCTGGATACGGCGCGTCAGGCCTGGGCGCGGCAAGGCGTGCGCGTTAATGGCGCCGCCCTCTCCGGCAAGGCGGCGGAAGGAATGCAAAATGCCTCCGGCATCGAGAGCCGCACTCTGGCGTCGCTGGAGACCAGTTGGAAGAACGGCTACGAACCGATCGCGCGCGGCGACGTGCTCGTCGTTGATGAGGCGGGAATGGTTGGCACACGGCAATTGATGCGCGTCGCCGAAAAGCTTCGACAGGTTGGCGCTAAGTTGGTGCTCGTCGGCGACCCAGGCCAGTTGCAACCCATCGAGGCGGGCACGCCGTTCCGCGGGCTGATCGAACGTCATGGCGCGACACGGCTCAACGAGATCCACCGGCAGAAAGCGCCGTGGCAACGTCATGCTTCGCGCGATCTTGCCGAAGGCCGGTTGCGGGAAGCGTTGGGCGCCTACGATGCCGACGGTTCTGTTCGCCATTGCGCGAAGCGGGAAACCGCGCTTGCCGCCTTGCTGGAGCAGTATCTGGGCGACCGCGCGGTGGACGGTCCTGCCGTCACGCGACTCGCTTTCGCCCATCGGCGCAAGGATGTGTTCGCGCTCAATCAGGCGATACGGCAAGCCTTGCGCGCATCGGGCGAGCCCACGCCGGAAACGATCGTGGCAACTGAAACCGGCCCGCGCGCCTTCGCACGGGGAGACCGCATCGTCTTCACCCGCAACGACAAGGACGTGGGTATGAAGAATGGCATGCTGGGCACAGTCGAGACTGTGGACGAAGGTCACCTCAGCGTGCTTCTCGACAGCGAAGACGGCACGCCGCGCCGCGTCACGTTCAACCCGGAAAGCTATCGCAGCTTCGATCATGGCTATGCGGTGACGATCCATAAATCGCAGGGCGCGACGGTGGACCGCGCCTATGTCCTTTTCTCGCGCACTATGGATGCGCCGCTGACCTATGTCGCCATGACGCGACACCGCGATGCGATGCGCTTGTACATCAACGGCGAGGACCGACCCGCGTGGGTGGAACCGGACGTCGGTTCCCATCCGTGGCAGCGACCGGTCCGTGCACGAACCTTCGATTGGTCATGACGCACCGGACGGCGAGCGGGCACCCTGGCGAAGCCTTTCGGTCGCCGTGGCATGGGGGCGCCCGTCGAACTCGATGCCCAGCCAATCACGGCCGCAATCGCGCGCTGCGACCAGCGTCGAGCCGGAGCCGCAGAACGGATCGAGCGCCAACCCGCCAGACGGGCAGAATGACTTGATCGGTTGGATCATCGAATCCACGGGCTTTTGCCTCGGATGCAGGCGGTGCGCATCAGGGTATGTGAAGCGGGTTCGGCGTCTCAGGCCGAAATAGGTACCGAGCTGGGGGACAATACCGGTGGTCCGAGATCGGCTGTTTGTTCATCGAGCAGTACCACCGTCCCACGTAAAACCGCGCAAGTCGCAGTCTTGAAAAGGTTGGCGTCGCCCGTTCTCGTGCGGATACGCACTCCGACGACGTTTATGTCCTTCCGTCCTGCATCGACGAATACGTTTCATCCCGATCGTTGAAGAATGTCTGGCAAAAATGAAGAGCTCGTTGGAAGACTCCCGGGTTGGAAGCGCTTGACAAAACTCCCATATGGTGAGAGTTATAAACTCACACTAAATGGGAGTTAAGAGATGGCCCGACCTGTTCGGACGTCACCTGACCGCTTCACCTCGCGTGAGATTGCCCTGGCGGCACGCCTGTCGGCGCGGAATATGGGCTTGCTCATTGAGGAGGGTCTTGCGCCCACGGCCGTCGAGGGTGGCGCAGGCAAGTCGGGGAATCGCCAGTATGATGGCGCGGCGCTGGCCCAGGCTGCTTTGGTGGGAAGCTTGCAGAGCGCTGGATTTGAGTTGCTTGTTTCGGCGCGTCTGGCCGCGGCTTTTGCCGATGACTATGGGGCGAGCTACGGGCGACTGCCCGCAAACCTCAATTCGTTCCTGCAGCCGCCCTTGAACACTGAAAAATCACTGCCGTGGGGCAAGACGCCAGACGATCCCGCCATCAGTTTCGAGCAGGATTTCTGGCTTCACCACCTGCTGCGCAACAGATCGGCCAACTATCTGCGTGGAAAGGCAATCACCGGCGACTTCATCGTCGAGATCGCTGATCACGCCTACGTCATGACGCGCAACTTCGGCCTCGACAAGATCAAGGTATTCTCTCCGGTTTCACGAGACGGCCTGCCTGTCAGTATCGAGTACCGGATTGCGGGACGTGGATCGTCAGCGCGCATCGTGCCGGCCCATATGGAGGTGAATAGCTTGGACTTCTCTATAGATCCGGTTTCGGCGGAACAGATGCGCCGCTTGGAGCAAGACTACCTGAGAGGGCGCAGAGATGCCGAGACGATCGTGAACATCAATCTGTCGCTTGCGATTCGTAACGCGTTCGATCGGGTGCAGGACGAGCGTGAGACAAGAGGTGACCCGTTTGAGCCCTTGTTGGTCAAGCCAGAGAGGTAGCCCACCGGCAATGCCTACGCTCGCAGAAGCGATGGATGCGGAGAAACTCCGCCAGATGCGCCTCGTCAGAACCGGCGCCTGTTTCCCAGCAGAAGCCAGGACGGGAACCAGAGAACCTCATGACGCTCGGTTGTCGATTGTCACTCGGTGCTTGGTGGAGTTAGCGATGCGTTTCGCCACCAGATTTTCTCGCCGTTTGCGATTTTGATCAATTCAAGCAGCGCCTCGGACGCCGGATCACGAATGAATATCAGGTAGTCGGGCGCAATCTTGTCAGGAAGCATAATGGCTTCGGCGAAGGCTCCCATCAGGTCATTGCAGGCAGAGATTGTGCCGAGCACGATGTGGGCGATCCAGGGCAATACGGAGACGATATTGTCGTTGTAGTGGTCCTCGGGGTGCCATGTCACATCGCTAAAGGGATGGCGCGTGGGTTGAACGCAAAAGCCTTTTTCCGTCGTGAACACCACTTCCATGCTCTTCCCGCCGTGGACGATACTGTCGCGCGTTCTGAGCAAGGAAATGAAGAACGCGGCATGTTTTGCGTACTTATCCGCGACTGTTCGCGGCATCGCGTAGCGTTCCGTCAGGTGCTCAGGTGGATACGGCGTTGACCGGTCTTTCGTCACCATCTTTGTGAATGTGTCTGGTATCTGGTGGCGCCGTCGCCGCTTCTCCTCGTCGGCATCGCTGAGACGGACGAACGTGTTCCAAATCTTGGCGATGGCTTCCTGCAGCAGATCGAACACGGATCGCGCCACCGTCGTGAGGTACTCCAATTCTGTCGCGGCAAACGAGGACACCAATGTTTCTGGGCCACGGTCACGCGTAAGGAACAGGTGCTTTAGCTTGGCGACGCTCGTTCCCATCGCGTGAAAGTCGTCGCATATGCCGCTTATGCACGGCACGATCTCGGGCCAGCTTGCTCGCTGCCACATGAGATCGACGAAGAATATCCAGATGTCGGTCTCTTTCGCAGCCTGCTTGGCGACGTAGTTGGAACGCGCTGCGTCGACGATTTTCACTTCGAGGAGCCGCCCATCGCGCGCATCGAGCCAGTGATGCCAGGCAACGCCATCCCAAAGCGGCAGAAGGGGCAAGGTCCGCCCGCCGATAACCTCTGGCCTGAGGTAGGTTATCTTCTGAAGTTCAGTGAGCAGCATGCCTGACACGCTCGTTGATTGTCTTGTGACTGTCATCCAACGCACCAGCAGCACTTGCTACTGCCCGGAACCGCACAGTTAGAGCATTGCCGCTTGGAAGCCAACATTCGAAGGTCAGCTATCGAAGTTCCAAGCTATCACCGGACGGTCGAGTATCGGCCGTGTTCGTGACCGATCGACAGCTGTGGCAGCAACGTTGCCTTCGCGATGAGGGGACGCGCCTTATGGGGCGCCCTGCTCATGGGCGAGCAGCCAGTTCGCGGCCTGGCTCGCCTTGGACGCGGCGGTGAAGATGGCGCGCTTGTCGCCCTTGAGGATAGTCAGCCAGTGCGCGACGTACTGCGCGTGATCGGCGCGCGGTTCGGGTGTGATGGCAAGTTCGCTGCACAGGAAGGCGGCGCCCAGCTCGGCGACGAGTTCTTCGACGGCGTAGGCTTCGATTCTGAAGCGATTCGAGAGACGGCGGTCGAGACGAGACTTGCTTCCCGACCAGTGGACGAGCTCGTGGCAGAGGGTGCTGTAGAACGCTTCGGCGGGCGTCGAGGTATCGGTGCCGATGAAGCGGCAGCGTTCCGGCATGCGGATGACGTCGAGCGCGGGAATGTAGCAGGCCTCGTCACCGCCTTCCTCGATCTTTGCGCCAGTGGCTTTGGCGAACTGCTCGGCCCGCGAGATCGGATCGAAGGCCGGTGTCTCGGGCAGCGTTGCCGCAACCCCGGCTTTGAAGTTGTCGACCTGAGCGGCGTTGAAGACGTGGCTAGCGCGGGCAATCAGCCGTTCGGCGGATTCAGTTTCGCCGGTTTCCTCGTTGATCTGCTCGATGTCGAGCCGTTTGTAGAAGACGATAAGCGAGGACTTTTCGCCGCGCCGGACTTGCGCGCCGTGCTCCTGCCATTGGCGATACGTTCCCCAGAGGTGGGAGGGATAGTCGGACGCCTGTGCCGACAGCCAAAGCGAGAGGATGTTCACGCCGCTGTAGGGTTTCCCGGAGGCGATGTTGACGGGAATTGCGAAGCTGCCGCCCGTGCTTTTGAACCACGGAAGGCGGAACTCTCCGGCGGTGTCGATGGCTGCGACGATGCGGTCGGTGATTTCCTGATAGACGTCGAATTTCTCCTTGGCGGGCATGACGTTTCTCCTTCTGCCGTGAGACCGCGACTGTCGCGGCCTGATGGCGTCCGGATGGGCGGATGGTGGGCGGACCTGCACCCCGAGCGAAGCGAGCGGGCGGGCGAAGCGGAAAGACGGCGTGATGCCGTTGCGGGGACGAAAACTGTCCGCCAGGAACGCCAGCAACGCAGGCCGCTACGGCGCGGATAGGCGCACGGAAACTGATTGGCTGCATCGGAAGACTGGCGGCTAGCCCAGGCAACCTGGCATCATGGGCAATGTGTGCAGCGCAGGAGCCTGTCCGCCTGGATGTCAGTAAGACGGCGCTACGATCGTATTCCATCGCCTTGCGGTGTTGCAGCGCAGCAGACGAATCCGCACACTGGCCAAGTTCAGATTATCTCAAGCTGGCTGGGACGATGAAAGAAAGTATCAGAAATAGGCGGATGCCGAAGGCGCGATGCTGATCGGTTATGCGCGCGTGTCGACAAGAAGACAGCGATTGGACCTCCAGCAGAAGGCGCTGGAGGCGGCTAAGTGCGACATGGTCATTTCCGAGTGGCTGTCAGGCGCTGCCGGTATCGGCAAGGGACTGCTCGCCGCCATCGGAAGCTGCCGCCGGGGCGACACCCTCGTCGTGTGGAAGCTCGACCGTGTGAGCCGCAATCTGCGCGAGCTCTTGGCGGTGCATGACGTGCTGATCAAACGCGGCATCATTCTCAAGGTGCTGACCGGCGCGGCATCGGCCATCGACCTTACACAGATCGAAGGAACGGCGCTCTATGCGATCTACTCGGCGGTTGCCGAATTGGAACGCGACTTGAACCGAGGGCGGACGCTAGCTGGTTTGAACGTGACCTTGAACCGCGGGATAAAATCAGCGGTCGGCGTTAGCAGCGGGCGTGCCGGAAAGGTGGTGCGCGAACAGCGGAAGCGCAAGCGTCTGCGATGTGCCTTCAATCGTATCGGACGGCTACAGGGGATGGATCGAACCGGCTAAAGCTGAAGCTGCACGTGCGCCGCATCTGCATGGGCCGGTTGCGACCAATCTGCGAAAAGCGGAGTCATGGTCCGGCGGGACCTGTCGGCAAGGACGCGCCCCGTGGGACTGCGCGGAGCTCAACGTCTATAGCCGCCTCTGCCTCTGGTTTGGGCCTATCGTTATCTCGATCGAGCGTCGCCTTCACCCGCTCCGGCATCGCGTCGCCTAGCTCCTTGTCGAGCGCATCAAGCTCGTCCTTTGTCAGGGCCGGGTCGTCGAGGCGTTCGCGCGCACCATCGAGCTTCTCCTGAAACTCAATCAGATCCCGACGCTCATCGACGAGTTCTGCCTCTTCGCGCTTCGCGTCCAGAAGGTCTTCCCAACGCGGTTTTCGGTTGTCGATTTCAAGCGGGTCGACTTCTTCCGGTTTCAGCTCGGCGCCGTTTTCGTCGAAGACCTTCGTGCCGTCGCGAGTCTTGAATACACGCCGGCCGTCAGGCAGCGTGTGGGCCTCCAGCATCATATCTTCTATTCGATCGCGCACGGCTTGGAGGTCCACGTCATTCGCCATGAGCGCATCGACGGTTGCCGCATCATAGGTGTCGAGCTTGACCCCGAAATCGGCGATTTCAGTGTTGCTCGCCAAAACTTCGGCAATAGCCGCAAGTTCGCCATCCTCGCGCTGGTCTTCGGATTTGTCTTTTTCGCGTCTATCCTTCAACTGCTTGTCATCGCGAAGACGCTCCTCAAGTTCGCGCGTGACTGCTGCCTTTCGCGCGAACTCCAATCTCCACAATGACTGTGCGACAGGCTCCATCTACGCTCCACATTTCGTGGCAACGAGCGCGCCTACTATCTGTCCCGGAAGCACGTCGGGATAACGCTCGAACGCTTCCCGGATTTTGTCACGGCTGCCTTTATCGTCATAGAACCAGCGATAGATGCAGGAACGGCCGGCAGGGTCCTTGTTGTCCTTGATGTAGCGCGCATGGGCCAATCCCTCGATGATGCCGGCGAGCTAGACCACGCGCTCTTCCGCCGTCATCTTCTCGGCGACGACGCCAGCCGTCATTTCCTGCCCGGCTGCGATACCGCTGCCGGCCACCAGCAGCGCCCCGGCTACCGCGCCCCTTGGAAGTATACGAAGAAGATTAAAATTCGACATTTACGACCGAATTTGTTGAAATTTTCATATTAGTTTCATTTGTGATACTATATAGTACGCGAGTAAGTAGTTTTGGCATTTTTCAGGTAGAAATGCCGGTTTGGGCTGGGTGAGAAACAGGGACACGAAAAGGGTCAATTATGTGACCAAGGCACGGCCCGAGTGAATTTGTTAAGGCATTGAAACGGAATGAAAAAGATTGGATATCTGCGCGTGTCGACCGGCGAGCAGCGGCCCGACCGCCAGATCGACGGGCTGAAAGGGCTCTGTAGCGAATACTTCGTCGAGACCTTGTCGGCCGTCAGCCTCAAGCGGCCGGTCTACGAAAAGGCGATTGGTCTTCTCGGTCCCGGCGACATGCTGGTCATCTGGGATCTGGACCGGGCGTTCCGCTCGGCCAAGGATGCCTTGAACGAGCTGGACCTCCTGCACAAGCGCGGCGTCGCTTTCACCATTGCCAGCCTGAGCATCGATACCACCACGCCGGAAGGCTATTTCGTCTACACCATCATGAGCGGACTGGCCGAATTCGAGCGGCGCATGCTGTCTCGGCGCACAAAGCAGGGGCTGGCCGCCGCTCGTCGGCGTGGCGTCCGTCTCGGTCGCCCGCCCAAACTGACGGACGTTCAGTTGTTCGCTACCCACTGCCGGATTGCCGCCAAAACCGCCACACCGGCACAGATTGCCGCCGAACACGGCATGGCGCCCTGGTCGCTGACGCGGGCCATCAACCGCTCCTTGCGGGCCGCGCGAAACTGATTTTCTGGCAATTTCAGGCGTTTTCGCCTATGATGGATTTCATGAACATGCTCGAAACCATCAGCATCGACGTTTATCCGTGGGCCGCGCCCACGAAGGAGCAGCGCGCCTGGTTCGACGCGCTGTCGCCGGAAGACAAGCGCAAGGCCATTCAGGCCGCCATCGACGAAGGGTTCGAAAGCCCGCTGTCGGACAAGTCCATCGAAGACATCATCCGGGAAGCCCGCTCGGAAACGTAACGCATGCGCCATCGGATTACGGCGCGCGCGGAACGCGACCTCAAGGACATCTACCGCTATACCGTCGAAGCCTTTGGCGACAAGCAGGCAGAAAAATATCTGCGCGAACTTGACGCCGTGTTCGAACTACTCGGCGACTATCCGAACATGGGAAGGGTCTATGAGGGGCGAACACACCAGTTCGTCCACGGCAAGCACATCATCCTTTACCGCATCGGCGCGACAGAGATTGTCATCGGCCGGATTTTCCATGGTGCGCAGCGGCGGGAAAATTGAGTGCCGGCACGGCGCCCACCGGAACGGCATAAGCCAACCGGTGTTACGCACCAGCACATTATCCGATTTTCGCCCTCGCGCGCAGCTCGGATAACATGCGCTCCTGCCGCTCGATTTCGGCGCGAAGCGCGGCCACGCCATCAATCAGGGAGCGGATATTGCGCGGGTCTTCCATCGCTCTACCCGCTGCAAAAGCTGGGTCTGCGTCAAGAGCGGTCGGCGGGGCAAGCCAGCCGCGGGCATTCATCCTGTTGTTGATTTCCGCGAAGAACTGACCCGGGGTTTCCACTGAGAACTGACCCGGGTGGATGATGGGTCTGGGTCAGGTCGGGGTCAAGTTTTTGGTTTTCTCCTTCGCGGGTTTGACGGGTTTTGCCGAACTGTTCCTGAAGCGGAAGCTGTCGTTTCCGGTCTCCAGGATATGGCAATGGTGAGTTAGGCGATCGA